>NZ_JBFACT010000003.1:0-134791 GCF_040640995.1 Amycolatopsis sp. NPDC021455
GGGGGGGGCGCGCACGTTGGGATTGCTGGGTTTGTCCGTCCCGCCCTCACTATACCTGCGCCGGTCCGCGCGGGGGGGGCCCGGGTTGGGCCGCCACCGCACCTCGGTCAGGACTCGTAGGGCAGAGCCTTGACGTCGGACGCCTTCACGTAGACCACGCGGTGGTTGTACGAGATCTGGAAGTACGTCTGACCGCCGACGACGAGCGTGTGGTTGGCCGGCACGCCCGCCGGGTCGAACCGGGCGTAGTAGTTCTCCGCCTTGAACGAGCCGGTCGCCACGTAGGTCTGGCCGGCGGGCAGCGTCCAGGGGATCGGCGCGACCGTCCAGATCGGGTCGAACGGGATCGTGGACGGGTACTCGGACTGCTCGGGGTAGGCACGCCCGTAGAGCGGGACCGACGAGACGCCGTCGGGAGCGGTCAGCAGCAGGCCGCGGGCGGGCACGGTCGCGCAGTGCCCGGGGTTGTGGAACCACGCCTTCTGCCCGCCGTACCAGATGGCCGTCCAGTCGCCCTGCTGCCCGGCGAGCGCGTAGGACCGGCCGGTGACCGCCTTGTCGCTCCAGTCGTCGATCGCGGTGGTGCCGGGCGAGCCGTCGGGGTGGTTCACCGGGTCGGTGATCAGCGGCGCGTTCTCGTCGGGCGCGGTGCGCAGGTAGACGAAGTTCGCGCCGTGCGCCGGCAGCGGGGTGCAGGTGCCCGCCGCGTCACACGTCGTCATCGGGGGCTGGTTCGTCGCGTAGTGCGGGTTGATCGTGACGACCTGGCTGTCCGGGGAACCGGTGGGCCGGATCGGCGCGCCGAGCAGGTCCATGTAGTGCGCCCAGTCCCAGTAGGGGCCCGGGTCCCAGTGCGCGGCCGAGAAGTTCTTCGTGCGCTCCCGCGAGATGTCCTCGTGGCCCAGGATGTGCTGGCGGTCCAACGGGATGTGGTACTTCGCCGCGAGGTACTTCACCAGCGCCGCGGAGGAGCGGTACATCTGCTCGGTGTACCAGGTGCCGCCCTGGGCCGCGATGCCTTCGTGCTCGATGCCGATCGAGTGCTCGTTCATCGTCCAGTTGCCGGCGTGCCAGGCGACGTCCTTGTTCTGGACCATCTGCGTGACCTGCCCGTCGGACGAGCGGATCACGTAGTGCGAGCTGGCCCCGCCGGCCGGGTTCTGGAACGACGCGATGGCCTGGTCGTACGGGCTCGCGGTGCTGCTCGGCACGCTTTCGGTGTCGTGGATGACGATGTACTGGATCTTCTGGCCGTCAGCGGGCCGGTTGGCGGGATCGTAGTTGCCGTAGTTGTTGGGATCGCTGTGGTTCGCGCTGGACCAGTCGTATCCGGCGGGCACGAACCGGCAGTCGAGGTTCGCCGGGCATTCCGGCGCCGGGGTGTCCTGCGCGTGCGCCGTGACGGGCAGCGCGGCGGACGCGACCAGCGCGAACACCGCGGCAGTCACGGTTCTGACGGTGAAGGGCATCAGGCATGATCCCAGAAATCCCGCCGCTGTGAAGCGTTTTCACCATTCCGCGAAACCGCCGTCGTCGTGCCGCCACACCGGCGACCGCCACGCGTGCCCGACCTCGTCGGCCCGGCGGACGGCGTCCTCGTCGATCTCGATGCCGAGGCCGGGCCCGAGCGGGCGGGCCGCGTAGCCGTCCTGGAAGGCGAAGATCGACGGATCGGCGAGATAGCTGTGCTCCCGGCCTTCGTGGTAGTGCATGCCCGCACTCTGTTCCTGGATCAGGAAGTTCGGCGTCGCGAACGCGACCTGCAGCGACGCGGCGAGGGAGATCGGGCCGAGCGGGCAGTGCGGCGCCAGCGAAGCGCCGTACACCTCGGCGAGCGCGCCGATCCGCCGCAGCTCGGAAATCCCGCCCGCGTGCGACGGGTCCGGCTGGACCACCGCGACGCCGGCGTCGAGCACCGGCTTGAACTCCCAGCGCGAGAAGAGCCGCTCGCCGAGCGCGATCGGCACCGTGGACGCCTCGACGACCGCGCGCAGCGTGTCGCTCGGCGTCTCCGGCAGCACCGGTTCCTCGACGAACATCGGCTGGACTTCCTCGAGGAGACGCACCAGCCGGCGCGCCATCGCGGGCGAGACGCGGCCGTGGAAGTCGATCGCGAGGTCGCGGTCCGGGCCGAGTGCCTCCCGCGCCTCCCACGCGCGCGCGACCGCGGCGTCGGCTTCCGCGGGCGACGCGATCGCGGGCAGCGGGCCGGCGACGTTCATCTTCACCGCCGTGAACCCCGCCTCGACCTGCGCGGCCACGGCTTCGCGGATGCCGGCGGGCCGGTCGCCGCCGACCCAGCTGTAGACCCGGACGCGGTCGCGGACCGGGCCGCCGAGCAGCTCGTGCACCGGCGCGTCGCGCACCTTCCCGGCGATGTCCCACAGCGCGTGGTCGAAGCCGGACAACGCGCTCGACAGCACCGGGCCACCGCGGTAGAAACCGCCGCGGCGCAACACCTGCCAGTGGTCCTCGATGCGCAGCGGGTCCTGGCCGATCAGCAGCTCGGACAGCTCGTGCACGGCCGCGCGGACGGTCTCCGCGCGGCCCTCGACCACGGGCTCGCCCCAGCCGCTGATCCCCTCGTCGGTGCTGACCTTGAGGAACAGCCAGCGCGGCGCGACCAGAAATGTCTCGATGCCGGTGATCTTCACCCTGTCCCCGATCTACGCGGAATCCTTGGCGGCGGACCAGCCGCCGTCGACGGTCAGTTCGGCCCCGGTGACGAACGAGGCCGCGTCCGAAAGCAGGAAGGCGATCACGTTCGCCACCTCTTCCGGCTTGCCGAGGCGGCCCACCGGTGTCGCCCGCGCGCTGCGTTCGCGGTTCTCGGGCGAGATGTTCTTCCAGGCCTCGGTGAGCACCGGTCCCGGCAGCACGGAGTTGACCCGCACGGCGGGGGCGTATTCGACGGCCAGCTGCCGGGCCAGCGCGACCAGCGCGCCCTTGCTCGCGGCATACGCGGGATGCCCCGGCAGGCCGAAGTGCGCGTGCACCGACGAGACCAGCACGATCGCGCCGCCCCGGGCGCGCAGCGACGGCAGGCAGGCCCGGACGGCGAGGTACGTGCCGGTCAGGTTGACGTCGAGCTGGCGCTGCCACTCGGTCAGGCCGATCTCGTGCAGCGGCCCGGTGCTGGGCACGTAGGCGTTGCTGACCAGGGCGTCCACCTCGCCGATGGCCGCCCAGGTGGCCTCGTCGCGGACGTCGCCCCGGATCGGGACGACGCCGTCCGGGAGTTCCGCGATGTCCACGCCCAGCACGCGGTAGCCGTCGTCGAGCAGTCGAGCCGCGGTTGCCGCGCCGATCCCGGACGCCGCTCCCGTCACCACCGCCGTACGCGCGGACATCGTCGTCTCCTCTCGGACTCCAGCCAGGAGCAGCATGACGTGCGCCCCTTGGTTTGCGCAAGATTAAATCCTAAAATACGACTTATGACTTATCGTTGGGAGATCACGGCGGACGCATTGGGCCAGGGTGTCGTCGGAATCGTGCGCACGCGCGACGCGGAATCGGCGCTTTCGGCGGCCCGGGCGGCCCTCCAAGCCGGGCTGCGCTCGATCGAGCTGCCGCTCACCAACCCGGGAGCACTGGAGGCGATCTCCGCGCTCGCCGCCGCCCACCCGGACGCGACGATCGGGGCGGGCACGGTGCTCGACGCGCCGTCCGCGGTGCTGGCCATCCGCGCCGGGGCACGCTTCCTCGTGTCGCCGTCGGTGGACACCGCGGTGATCCGGACGGCGCACCGCCACGGCGCGGCGGCCTTCCCGGGCGCCGGCTCGGTGACCGAGATCGTGCGCGCGCTGGAAGAAGGCGCCGACGCGGTCAAGGTGTTCCCGGCTTCCGCGCTGTCGCCGTCGTGGATCTCCGACGTGCGGGCGGCGCTGCCGCAGGCACCACTGGTACCCACCGGCGGCATCGGCCCCGAGGACGTGCCACGCTGGCTCTCGGCGGGAGCGGTGGCCTGCGGGATCGGCTCGGCGCTGACCCGCGGCACCAGCGCGGAGATCTCCGCCCGGGTCGAGACGCTGTTGAGGAGCGCGCATGGCTGAGCTGGTCTTCGTCGGGTGCTACACGGGCGACGCGGGGAAGGGCACCGGGATCACGACGCTCTCGCGTTCGCCTTCGGGCGAGCTGACGGAGATCGCGACGCTGCCCATGGAATCGCCGTCGTGGCTCGTGCGCCACCCGTCGTTGCCGGTGCTGTACGCGGCGAACGAGACCGGCTCGGGCGCGGTGACGGCGTTGTCCTTCTCCTCCTCGGGTGCGCTGTCGGTGCTGGGCTCGGCCGAGACGGGCGGCGCGCACCCGTGCCACCTGGCGGTGACGCCGGACGGGAAGTTCCTGCTGTGCGCCAACTACACCGGCGGCAGCCTGGCGGTGTTCTCCCTGACGCCTTCGGGCGCTCTCGGTTCCCAGACGGCCCTGGTCCAGCACACCGGCAGCGGTCCGGTGGCCGACCGTCAGGAAGCGGCGCACGTCCACATGGCGGTGCCGTCGCCGGACGGTTCCGTCGTGAGCGCGGTCGACCTCGGCACGGACGAAATCCGCAGCTATACGCTGTCTTCGTCGGGCTCGCTGGAGTTGCTGGCGGTGTCATCGCTGCCGCCGGGAACCGGCCCGCGCCAGCTGGTGCGCCGCCCGGGCACGGACCTGGCGTACGTCGTCGGGGAGCTGGCCGGAACCGTCGTGACGGTCCGGGAGACCTCGCCGGGCGCGTTCGCCGTGGTGTCCACGACGGCTTCGACGTTTTCGCCGCCTTCGGGCCCGAACCTGGTGGCGCACCTCGAGCTGACGGGCGAGAGCCTGTACGTGTCGAACCGCGGCCCGGACTGCGTCACGGAGTTCGCCCTGGACGACACGGCCGCGGTGGCGGACCAGCCGTGCGGCGCGAACCCCCGGCACTTCGCCTTGGTCGACGGGACCTGCTACGTCGCGGCCCAGTCGGAGGACGCGATCACGGCGTTCACCCTGACCGCGTCCGGCGACGCGGAGCTGCGGTACCACCCGACGGGGTCGCCGACGTTCGTGCTCCCGGTTTCCCTGCCCTGACCATCGGCGCTAGCACGGGTCCAAGCGGGTCGGATCAGGCTTGTGCCCGTCGAGCGGTACGCCGGGGAGGTTGTTGCGGAAGAACGTCTCCCACAGGTCGCTGGTGATGAACTCGACCAGCTTCCGCCGGATGACTTCGCATCGCTCCTTGTCGGCTACCGGGACACCGACGCCGTAGCGTTCCTGGTGCCCGAAGACTATCTCGACGGGGACCGAAACGGCCGGGTCCGTGCGCTGGATGCCGGCGAGCAGCAGCTGGTCGGTGGACACCGCGTCGATCTGACGGCTGTGCAGCGCCTGGCGGCACTCCTCGTTGGTGTTCTTCTCGACGATGGTCACCGGAAACCCCAGTTCGCCGTGCAGCTGGCTGGACGAGGTCGACCCGCTCGTCACGCAGATCGTTCTTCCGCGGAGATCCGCGACGGTGCGGTAGGCGCCCTTGTCCTCGGCACGGACCATGACACCTTGCTGGGTCAGCATGTACGGCCCAGCGAAGTCGATGCCTTTCTCCCGGCGTTTGTCCGTGATCGAGTACGTTGCCACCACGAGTGACAGCGCCCCGCCCAGCAGATCGTTTTCGCGGTTCTTCGTCACCACATCGACCGGCACCGGCCGGAATCCCAGCTGGCTCCCGAGCCAATTGGTCAGATCGTGGTCGAATCCGCCACGGTCGCCGGCCGCGTCCACCAATCCCCAGCCGGGCGAACCGGATGTCACGCCGACGTTGAGGATCGCGGGAAACAGCGGTTTCTGTTCGGCAGAGCAAGCGGAAAGCAGCACAACCGCCGCGAAGATCGCCACGGACCCCCGTCGCCGGTCAGCCATTGAGCACCGCCTTGTCGATGTGCAGGCGGACCGCGCAGTTCACGTTGTCCGCGTCGTAGCGCAGCACCACCTTGACCGCCGCGTCGCGCCGGACTCCGTCGAGTGGCACTGCCGTCGGTTGTTGCGGCGAACCTGTCACCACCTTTTGCTGACGCCCGTCGAGCACGGGGATGAAATCGAGCATGGCGGTGCGCTCGCAGTCCCCGGTGTCCTGCACGTTGGTGAGCGACACGGTCATGGTCAGCTTGGTCCGAGCCGGAGGCGCGCCCGGCACGTCCAAAAGCGTGTAACTGCCGTTCCGCCATGGCGGATCATCGGGCTTGCCCTTGCCGGGGAACGACACCTCGATGTCCCTGGTGTTGTCCCACACCGCATAGCCGAGCGCGCCCAGCCCGAACACCGCCAGCGCGGCGGCCGCGACCATCGAATACCGCCGCCACGGCAGCGGACTGGTCCGCTTTCTGACCTTCGGCAACAGCGGCAGGGCCGCCAAAGCCGCCGAAAAGGAAAACGCCAGCGTACCGGCGAGCTGGCTCGCCGTGTTCAAATCCAGGACGAGCAACGGCAGCAGCGATACCGCGCAAAGAATTGCCAGCAACCCCAGGAAACGTCGCCGCGCGGCACTGTCGGTCATGGCCCGCATGTCGGTCTCGCAACCGCGGTTGTTACAACCCGGGCTTTGTCGGTTCAGTGATGATTGTCTGACGTATTCGCAGGCCTATCCGCAGCGATTCAACGGCCACCGTCCACGCCGCAGTTTACTCATAATTTATGATGAATCGCCGAGCGGCGTAAGATCCTCCTGTCACCACCAGCCAGCTGAGAGGGTCCTCCCTTGACCGAACACCGGCCACGCGGCCTGCACGGCCAGACCGTGGAGGCACTGGCCAGCCGGATCCTCTCCGACGAGTGGGGCGAGGGCACCGTCCTGGACCTGCCCGCGCTGCGGGAAGAACTCGACATCAGCCTGACCGCGCTGCGCGAGGCGCTGAAGGTGCTGGCCGCGAAGGGCATGATCGACGCGCGGCAGAAGCGCGGCACGTTCGTCCAGCCGCGCGAGAAGTGGAACATGCTCGACGCCGACGTCATGCGCTGGCAGACCGCGGCCGCCGACGACCCGGGGCTGCTCGACGAGCTCACCGAGGTCCGCGCGGTCGTGGAGCCCGCCGCCGCGCGGATCGCCGCCGGGCGCGCGTCGGCCGAGGACGTCGAGGCGCTGCGGGAAGCGCTGTCCGAGATGGCCGCCGCGGGCGACGACCCCGAGGCCAGCGTCGCCGCCGACCTCGTCTTCCACCGGCGGCTGATGGCCGCCACCCACAACAACTTCCTGGTGCGGATGGAACGGATCATCGCGATCGGCCTGGCCGAGCGCGACAAGCTGGTGCACGGGGCACCGGCGGCGGAGGACCCGGTGCCGAGCCACCGGAAGGTGTTCGACGCGATCGTCGCCGGGGACCCGGCCGCGGCCGAGCAGGCCATGCTCGCCCTGGTCGCCAAATCCCACGACGACCTGGAGAAGGCCAAGCGCCAAAGTCCGTGAAGGCCTCCTTACCGGCCGTAAGCGCCGGTAAGGAGGCCTTCACGGACTTTCGAGGGCCGCCTGCAGCATCCGGGCCGCCGCCGCGCGCGGGGCCGGGTCGACGGCGATCAGCGCGTTGACGACCGCGCCGTCGACCAGGGCCACCAGCCGGTCCAGCTCGGTCTCCGTGACAGGTGTGCCCGAGCGGGCGAAGATCTCCGTCAGCAGCTCGTTGAGCTGGGCCGACAGCGTCCGCATCAACGGCCGCAGGTACGGACGGCGGCCGGTGGCGACCAGCCGCTCGTACCGCAGGAGCACGGCTTCGGCGTCGGCCTCCTGGTCACCGCTCTCCGGGCCCAGCAGCATGTCCAGCACCAGGTCGACGGTCGCCTGCACGCCGCGGTTGCGGGTCGCGAGCTCCTCCAGCCGGCGGCGGCCGGTCGCCAGCTCGGCCTTCGCGTGGTGCTCGACGGCCGCCGTGACCAGGTCTTCCAGCGAGTCGAAGTAGTACGTCGTCGACGCGAGCGGCAGGCCGGCCCGCTCGGCGACCGCGCGGTGCCGCACGGCGTCGAACCCGCCCTCGACGAGCAGTTTCGCGGCGGCCTCGACGAGCGCGGCGCGCCGTCGCTCCCCCTTCGGGGTGGTCGCAGCGGTCATGGCCGGTCATTCTGCCAACCGGCCCGCCCCGGGCTCAGAACTGGGGCGCGAGATCGTGCGCGATCCGCTCGACCCGCCCCGCGAGCGGTGCCGCCGCCCCGGCGGAAGGCACGCTGACCAGCACCAGCGCGCCCCCGGAAGCCGTGCTCACCTGCGCGGTCACCGTGCCGGCGGGCTGGAACTTGCGGGCCACCGGGATGCCCTTCGGGTACACCGCCGCGGCGATTTCGCCACCCGGGACCGGGAACCCGGCGGACCGCGCCGCCGTCGAACAGGCACCGCCCGGGACGGCCTGGGTGTCGGAGACGTGGCCAGGGAGCTCGCCAGCGAGGGCGATGGCGAGCTCCCTGTCCACCTGATCGCACCCGGAGGCGCCTTCGGCCAGCCGGCCGGTCCTCCCGTCGGAGGTACCCCCCTGCTGGGGTACCGCCGACGAGAAGTTCGGTGACTCCCCCTCGACCTGAGGACGCATCGGGCCGTCCCCGGGTTGCCCGGCGGCCGCCCCGCTGTCCTGGGCCGAGGTCATCGACTGCGGGGTACCCCCGGACAGCAGGCCGTACGCCCCGAACCCGGCCACGACCAGCACCGCGGCGCTCACCCCGGCGGTGATCCGATTGCGGTGGCGCACGGTCTGGCGGCGGGACTCGCGGACGACGTCGTCCTGGGAGAACGTCGGTTCGGGCGCGTCGCCGGGCACGGCGGAGAACAACGAGCGCAGCTCTTGCTCATCCATTGGTCTCCACCTCCCGTTCCAGCACCTGCTTCAGGTTCGCCAGCCCGCGCGCGGTCTGGCTCTTCACGTTGCCTTCGCTGCAGCCCAGCGCCTGCGCCGCGCTGGTCACGTCCAGTCCTTCGAAGAACCGCATGACCAGCACCGCCCGCTGCTTGGGCGGCACTTCCTTCAACGCCGCGAGCAGGTCTTCCCTGGTCGCGACGAGGTCGTCGAGGCCGGGCGAGTCGTCGGCGGGCTCGGGCAGCGTCTCGGTCTGCCACTCGCGCCGCCACGGCCGCCGTGATTCGTCGATCGTCGCCCGGACGAGTGTCTTGCGGACGTACGCGTCGGTCGCCGCGCGATCCCTGATCTTCTTCCACCTCCGGTGCAGTGCGACGAACGCCGTCTGCGCGAGGTCGTCCGCCCGGTGCCAGTCGCCGCAGAGCATGTACGCGGTCCGGCGCACGGCGTCCCGCCTGGCGGCGAAGTACTCCGCGAACTCCTGCTCGTCGCGCTGGTCCACGCGCAGTCGTGCTCCGCTCTGTTGTCGTTCGCCCGTGAGGACGGAATCAGGGGCGTCCACGGTTGCACGGACCGGACGAGTTCGACCACTCCGGGGCTCATTGATCCCCTCGACGTCGGTGTGATGTGATCGCTCTGTGACCTTCACGCTGCCGCCGCTGGACTTCCGCTCCGACACCGTCACCCGGCCGGACGACGTGATGCGGGCCGCGATGGCGTCCGCCGAGGTCGGCGACAACGTCCTCGACCACGACCCGACGATCGCGAAGCTGGAGGAGCGGGCCGCGCACGTCCTGGGCATGGCGGCCGCTCTCTGGGTGCCGAGCGGGACCATGGCCAACCTCGTCGCGCTGAGCCTCCACCTGCGTCGCGGCGACCGGTTCCTCGCCACGCGCGGCGCGCACGTGCTGGCCAACGAGCTGGGTTCGGCGGCGTGGCTGGCCGGCGGCATGCCGGAACCGGTCGAGCACGACGGCGGCCCGGGCCGCCCCTCGCCCGACGGCCTCTTGGCCGCGATCGGGCGGCCCGCGCCGTACTTCCCCCTCCGGACCTCGCTGTTCTGCCTCGAGAACACGCACAACGCCGCCGGCGGCGCGGTGATCCCGCCCGACGAGCACGCCCAGCTGCTGTCCGTCGCCAAGGAAGCCGGCCTGACCGTGCACCTGGACGGCGCCCGGATCTGGCACGCCGCCGTCGCCCTCGAAGTGCCGCCGGCCGCGCTCACCGTCGGCGTCGACAGCGTGTCGGCCTGCTTCAGCAAGGGCCTCGGCGCGCCAGTCGGCTCGGTCGTCGCGGGCAGCAAGGAGTTCGTCCGGGAGGCCCGCCGGATGCGGCAGATGCTCGGCGGCGGGGTACGGCAGGGTGGCATCCTGGCCGCGGCCTGCCTGGTCGCGCTGGACCGCGTCCCCGAGCTGGCCGAATCGCACGAAAACGCCCAGCGGCTCGCCGAGGGCCTGCGCGAACACGGCTGGCCGGCGAACGACCCTGACACCAACATCGTCCTCGCCGAGGTGCCCGACAGCCTGGCCGCGCAGACGTGGCTCGACTCGCTGGGGATCCACGCGATCGCGGTGTCGGGCCGGGTCCGGTTCGTCACCCACCGGGACCTGAGCGCGGCCGACATCGAAGAAACGTTGCGCCGGCTCAAGACCGGCGCGTGACGACCTGGGGGTACCGGTGAACTGGATCGTGTTCGACTACGGCGACGTGCTCAGCAAGCCGAGCGCGGCGCGCCCGGACCTGGCCGCGGTGCTGGGCGCACCGCTGCCCGAGTTCGAGAAGGCGTACTGGGACCTCCGGATCCCGTACGACGCCGGCAGCACGCCGCTGGAGTACTGGCAGGCCGTCGGTGCCGCGGTGGGCGTGCCCGTCGACGAGGCGATGTCGGCCGAGCTGACCCGCATCGACGTCGAGGGCTGGGGTCACCTGGAACCGGCTTCGGCGGCGCTGCTCGAGGCGCTTTCCGAGGCCGGCGCGGCGCTGGCGCTGCTGTCGAACGCGCCGTCGGTGTTCGGCGAGTGGGTCCGCGCGCAGGACTGGGCGCGGCACTTCCGCGTGACGTTGTTCTCGGGCGACGTCCGGTGCGTCAAGCCGGACGCGAAGATCTTCCGTCTCCTGCTCGACGAGCTCGGCGCCGAACCGGCCGACTGCCTGTTCTTCGACGACCGTGAGTCCAATGTGGACGGAGCACGTGCCGTGGGCCTGCGCGCCCACCTGTGGAACGGCGCCGACGCGGCCCGGGCCTGGCTGGACTGAAACTCACCCACACCGCACGGCCGCCTACCGGCCGTGATCTCCATGACCTAGGCTGGGCGTCCCCGACTTCCCCGGCAGGTGTCCATGGCGACGAGCGAACGACCGTCGGACCGCGTCGACTTCGACCGGCCGAGCATCGCGCGCGTCTCCGACGCGCTCATGGGCGGGCAGAACAACTACACGGCCGACCGCACGGTCCTGCGGGAGATCCTGGACATCGCGCCCGAGTCGCCGGCGATGGCCCAGGAAGTGCGGCAGTGGCTCGTGCGCGCCGTCCGCTACCTGACCGAACGGCTGGGCGTCGACCAGTTCCTCGACCTCGGCTCGGGTTTCCCCACGGTGGAGAACACCCACCAGGTCGCGCAGAAGTACAACCCGGAAGCCCACGTCGTCTACGTCGACAACGACCCGGTAGTGCAGGCGCACGGCCGGGCCCTGCTCGTCGACAACGACTTCACGCACTTCTCCGGCAACGACCTGCTGCACCCCGGAGAGACGCTCGCCGACGACACGGTGAAGCAGTTCCTCGACTTCGAGCGGCCCGTCGGGCTGGTGATGTGCGCGATCGTCCACCACATCACGGACCTCCAGCAGGCGCAGCAGGTCGTCAAGTCCTACGTCGGCGCGATGGCGCCGGGCTCGTACCTGCTCCTGCTGCACCAGCACAACCCCGGCGACGGCTCCGAAGCGGCCGCCGTCGCGGCGTCACTGCAGGACCGGTTCGGCCGCACCGGGCTCGACACGCTCTACCGCACCCGAGCCGAGATCGCGTCCTTCTTCGACGGCCTCGAACTGCTCGAGCCCGGGCTGACCGCGCCGCACCTGTGGTGGCCGGACGGTCCGCGCCTGGCGCCGCTGACGCCCGTCAACTGGACGTCGCTGTGCGGCGTGGCGCGGATCCCGTGAGTGTCAGTAGCGGTTGATGCGCTTGTGGTCCTTCTTGCCGGTGATGGCGCCGTACGCGGCCGTGCCCAGGAAGACCACGCCACCGATGATGGCGATCCACAGGACAGCCTTGAACAGGAAGCCGAGCACGCTCCCCAGCACCATGAACGCCACCCAGGCGACGATCAGGCCGCCGACGATCTTCCAGAACATGGCTCCTCCGATGCATTCCCCGTGGCCCCACCGGCCCGATGACTCCACAGTGCCACCTGGCGCGGTGAAACTCCCCTCGGAAGGCCAACGTTCGGGGTTTATTCAGGGTTCCCCCTGGCCAGCCAGGCCCCCAGGCGCCGGACCCCTTCGTCGATGTCCCCGGCGCTGCCGGCGAAGGAGAACCGGACGTACTTGCCGCCGTCGACCGGGTCGAAGTCGACGCCGGGGGTGATGGCGAGCCCGGTGTCGGCGAGCAGCCGCTGGCACCAGCTCAGGCTGTCTTCGGTGTACGCGCTGACGTCGGCGTACGCGTAGAAGGCGCCATCGGCGGGAGCGAGCTTGTCGATGCCGATGCGCTTCAGGCCGGCGAAGAGCCGGTCGCGGTTGGCGCGGTACCGCTCGACGTGCGCGTCGGCTTCCGCGTACGCCTCGGGCGTGAAGGCGGCGAGGGCCGCGTACTGCGAGACGGCGGGCGGGCAGATGGTGAAGTTGCCGGTCAGGACGTCGACCGCGCGGTGCAGCCGCTGCGGCGCGAGCATCCAGCCGAGCCGCCAGCCGGTCATGGCGAAGTACTTGGAGAAGCTCCCGAGCACGATCGGCTCACGGCCGAACTGCCAGGCGCAGTCGAGCTCGGCGCCGTAGGAGATGCCGTGGTAGATCTCGTCGCTGATGAGCTGCACGCCGTGCGACGCGCACCAGCCGGTGATCGCGGCCAGCTCCCCGGGCGGCAGCACGGTCCCGGTGGGGTTGCTGGGACTGGCGACGATCAGCCCGTCGATCGGACCGAGCTCGTCGAGCAGGGCGACGGTCGGCTGGAAGTTCGTCTCGGCGGTGGTGGCGAACTCGACGACCTCGCAGCCGAGGACGGACAGCAGGTTGCGGTAGGCGGGGTAGCCCGGCCGCGCCATGGCGACCTTGGCACCGGGGTCGAAGGCGCTGAGGAAGGCCAGCAGGAAGCCCCCGGAGGACCCGGTGGTGAGGACGACGTCCTGCGCACTGACGTCGAGCTGGTATTTCCGCTGGTAGTGCGCGGCGACGGCCTCGCGCAGCTCGGGGATGCCCAGTTGTTCGGTGTAGCCCAGGGTGCTGTCGTTCAGGGCTTTGTGCGCGGCCTCGAGGACGGGCTTCGGCGCGGGCGCGGACGGCTGCCCGGCCGCGAGCGACACGAGATCGCCGTGGCTGCGCTGCCGGGCACCGGCCGCGGAGAGGACGTCCATGACGTGGAAGGGCGGCACACCGGCCCGCAGCGCGGGCCCCGCGAAGGCTCCGAGGTCGACCATGCGGCCAGGCTAGTAGCCGCGGTAGGCACCCCCGTGGGCCATGGCCTTGATGCCGGGCACGTTGTCGAGGCTGCCGTACCGGTCGAAGGAGTACCGGACGCCGGCGATGATGTTGTCGACCGGGTTGTAGATGTTGTCGTGGCCGGGCAATTTGTGGGCATTGAAGGTGGAATCAATGCACTGCATGAGGCCCTTGGACGGATGCCCAGCGGCGGCATTCGAGTTGCCGGTCAAGAAGATGTGGTCGCCTTCCTGGGCTGTCCACGTGCCGAGTTCCGTGGTCACGCACCACACGTCGCCCCGGCCGGCCTCTTCCTTGTGCAGGAACGCGCCCGTGATGACGGGGGCGTTGAAGTGCACGGAGAACTCCGGGCGCCAGGTTTCCGGCTGGTGCTTGCGCTCCACCGGGAGCACACGAGGCCGCCACCCGGACAGGTACCCCGCGAGCGCGATCGCCTCGAGGACGGCACCCGGCGCCTGGTAGACGACCACCTGAGGCCGGGTGTAGCCCGGCTTCAGGTACTGGCTGCCCTCGGCGTCGGTGATCGCTTCGAGCCACGCCGCACGCTGCTCGGTGGACATCGCCAGGACCTGGGCCACCGCGTCCGACTTGGGGTTTCCCGCGCGCGCCAGCAGGTCCCGGGCGTAGTCGTGGTCCAGCCGGAACTGGTGCCGGGGCCTGCAGCCACCGCGGTCGTCGACGTACAGCGCGTGCGGCACGCCGTCGAGGAGCTTCTTGAGCTTCTCCACCATTTCGGGCTTCGACTGCGCGATGGACACGGTCGGGCGGTGCTGCCGGGTCTCGACGTGTCCGTCACCAGCGATCCACCCGAGGATGGCGGCCTCCGGCACGCTGATTTCCAGCGACGACTCGGTCGCCGCGGGCGCCGTGAGGAGAATCCGGTCACGCGAGCGAACGTCACGGGTGGTCACGAAACCCGGCTCGGTCTCGTAGCGGTTCTCCTGTTTCGGCGAAACGAAGCCGTGCATTTTGCGTCGGTGCACCGCGACACCGTTCGCCGGCTGGTCCACCGAACGCGGCTCCCAACCACACTCCGGGCAAACCACCGGCAGATCGGTGCGCCGGACACTGACCCGCGACAGGTCGAGCCAGCGGTGGTTCGGCGTCGTGGTCGCGTGCCAGCGGGAGTTGCTCATCCGGACCAGTTCGGCGTCTTCGTGGTGGACCACCCGGGTGATCCGTGTCCACTCGCTGCGCCCGGTGGCCGGGTTGAAGCCGATCGTCTCGTCGCCGACCTCGACCGCGTCGTGCTTCAGGAGACCACGCCTGGTCACGATTTGCGTGTCCAGTGGCACGCAGTCCCAGTTGTTTATGGCATTGGGATTTCCACCGGATTCGTGCTGAATGATGGCCCAGATCTTCGGGATATCCGCATCCGTCACCGGAATACCCGCCGCCTGGAGCGCCTTCATCGCTTCCTGAATCCACTGTTGCACATTGCCAGGAGGCGGCGACGACGGCGGCCCACCGCTGGGACCGAGGCCGCCACCTCCACCGCCTCCACCACCACCGCCGCCGCCCCCGCCACCGCCGTGGTGGGAGGCGCCGTTGCTGTGGATGCCGCCCGTGCTCTGGGGTGGCGGTGACGAGCTGCTCGGCAGCGGGACCTGGTCGTAGCCGCCCTCGATCTGCTGGGACATCAGCTTCTGCGAGGCCTTGATCGCCGTGTCGGCCTGGGTTTGCAGGCCCGTCACGTCGCCGTCGAAGCCCGCCGTGATGGTGTGGATGTCCGTTTTCGCCGTGGCCAGGATTTCGGCGGACGAAGGGCTCGGGCCGGGCTTGCCCTCCTCGTGCGCCCTCTGTTCCGCGGCTTTCGCGTTGTCGATGGCCGTTTGCGCCTGCTGGTTGCGGGCGTTGACCGCCTTCTCCGCCGCCAGCTGCTTGTCCTGGACGTTCTTCTTGATCTGCTCCAGGGACGACGCGAGGTCGTCGAGATCCTTGGCGACGTCCTCGAGGTGGGTCTGCACCTTGGTCCCGGCGTCGCGGACCTGGCGGACGTACTGGAAGAACTGGTCGGCCGCCGGACCGGCCCACACGCTTCCGTTGAGCGCGTCGGTCGAATTCTTCAGCGACGCATTGTGGTCGCCCGCGTTCTTCCCCGCCTCGCGGAACTGCGCCGCCGCCGCGGTGATCTTCCCCAGGTCGACCTTTTCGACCTGGTTCACCTTGTCCATGAAGGCGCCCCAGTTGTCCGGCGTGCCGGCGCCGTTGGAGTTCAAACCCACTGTCGTGCCCCCTGCTCAGTTCACTTGTCGACGTGCAGTTCGAGGTCGCTCGCCCCGACCTGGTCGGTTTCGGCGATCAGCCCCGCGGCCTTGCGCATGGCGAACCCCAGCGCCTCCATGTGCTTGCCCGCGGCGTCGAACTGGCTGTGCACGCCGTCCTTGAACTTGCCGACCGCGCCGTGCGCGTCGCCGGTGGCGTCCATCCCGCCGAAGGGGCTTTCCTTCTCGTGGTCCAGGCCGGTGACCTTCTGCTTGGACTTCTCGAACTCGTCCTTCAGCTTCTCCACCTGACCGGCCGCGATGGCCATCGAGTCCGGGTCGTAGACAGGCACGGTTCGTCATCCCCTTCGGAAACTTGTCGCCGCCCGGTCAGACGTCGCCGTGACCAGGACGGTTCCCGCGCTTACTTTATGACTTCGCGCGGGGCGGGCGGGGGATCTCGGCGAACTTCCACCCGGCGGGGCTCAGGCCTCCGCCATCAGCTCGCGGATCCGCGTCGCCAGCAGGGCGTTGTCCGCCGGGGTCACGGTCGCCCACTCGCGGCCGTCGCGGTCCGGGGCCACCTGGAACAGGTACCTGCCCGCGTCCGTGTCGAAGAACGCCACCACCCGGCCCGCCCGGTGGACGACGCCGTCGCGCGAGGTGCGTTCGGCGCCGAACTGGCCGCGGGCTTCCTGCCCCAGCAGCATCCCGGACAGCTCCTGGGCCTGGAACAACGCGACCCCGCGATCCTCCAGCGCCGTGACCAGCGCCTTCGCGTCACCCTTGGCCGCCTCGTCGGCGGACCTGAGGGCCGCGTACGGGATGCTCACCGTCTGGCCGATGCCCGGGCCGAGGTCGCCCGCCACCGACACCGCCGCTTCCGGGAGGCCGTCCTCCGTGGCCGGGATCAGCCAGACCTCGCCGTGGTCGACCACCGCCAGGACGGCCTGGCCGCGGACGCTCACCGCGCGGCCGCGGATCTCGCGTTCGGCCCACACCCACACGTCCAGCCCGGCCTGCGGGCGGCCGAGCAGGTGCAGCATGTCCGCCACCTCGCCGGACACCCGGCGGTTGCGGGCGAGGCGCCGCTCGCTCAGCGACGCCCACGCCGACTCCACCAGCTCACGCCGTTCGGTGTGGGTGGCTCCCGCGCTCGGCACGTCCAGGGCGACGTGCCGGCGGGGCAGTTCGAGCGACTCCCAGAGCACGTCGAACTCGAGGGCGGACAGCACCAGCGACACGGTCAGCGCACATCCCCGCCGTGGTCGCCGAGCACGTCGGGCGAGACCATCCGCTGGTCGGAGAACAGGTCCTTGTCGTCGACGCCGAAGCGGCGCACGTGCTCGGCGTCCTCGTCCTGCGGTGCCGCCTCCGACAGGAACTTCGCCTCGCCGGGCTGGTGCTTCGGGCTGATCTGCTCCGACTTCCGCAGCGCGACGGCTTCCTCTTCGGGCAGCTCGCCGACCGGCAGCGGCCGCACCGGGCCCTTCGGCTGGGTCTTTTCCCGCCGCTGCCGCTCCTTGTCGCCGCTCAGCGCGCCACCGGCCGCGCCCGCGCCGACCGCCGCCGCGCCCGCGCCCAGCTCGCCCGGCGACGCGCCCGGCTTCCCCGCGAAACCGCGTTCGGCCGTGTACTGCCCGGGCGGCAGGGACGCCTGCGGGGCGGCACCGACCGTGCGGCCCTTGGCCAGCAGGCCGTCCGGGCCGCGACCGGCCGAGCTGTCGACGCCGGTCGAGCCGCCGGAAGCACCCCCGCCACCGCCTTGGAGTGACTTGATCGGTGCCGTCGCCGGTGACGCACCAGGCGGCAGGCCGTGCGGCAGATCACCTGGTGGGACGAACTGTTCGCCACCGCCTCCGGCGGACGGGCCCGGGGTGAAGCGGCCGCCTTCGTGGGACGTGCCGCGCCCCGGGGCGTTGACCCAGCCGGTAGGCGCCGACGTCGGCGGCTTCGCGCCCGCCGGCGTCGTCGAACCGGTGGGCGTCGTGTGCTGGGCGGGCGGAGCACTCACCGGCCCGCCCTGCCGCGGCTGCTGCACCGGCCGGGTCGGCGGCTGGGCCGCGACGCCGTAGGCGGGCGTCGGCGGGTCGGCGTGCACGTGGTGCGACACCGGCTGCACCACCGGCGGGTCGACGTGCACCGACCGGACCTTGTCCGAAGCCGGCTTCACGCCGCCGTCCGGGGTCACCTGGACCGCGGCGCCGGCGACGTCGAGCACGCCCGGCGTGACGCCCGGGGCGGCCAGCTTCAGCGACTCCGGGTCGCCGAGCGCCTGCGTCGAGAGCAGGTTCGTGCCGCTCGCCTGGGCGTACTCGTTCAGCGCCTGCACGGCCTGTGCCTTGGCGTCGTTCGCGGCTTCCACCTGCCGGGCGTGGTCGGTCTCGAAGCCGATGAGGCTGAGCAGCAGGCCGTCGGTCAGGGTGAAGCCGCCCGCGCCCTTCCGGACCGTTTCGGCGTCCGGGAGCTTGTACTTCGTCCGGTTGAACGCCTCGCCCTGCTCGAACACCATTTCCGCGGCGTGCGCGACCTTCGTCGTGGCGTCCTGGGAGAACCCGGCCTGCTCGGTGAACACCTGGCTCGCCGCGCCCCCGGCCTGGCTCTGCCACTCGACGCCGAGCTTGAGCAGCTGCGCGCGCAGCGTCTGGTCGGTGTGGGCGAGCGCGGCCGCGACGGCCTTCAGCGCCTCGACGGCGGTGCCGATGCTGCCGGTGCCGTCACCGTCGATCATCCGCGTGATCTGGGTGGCGACCGCGGTGTTGGTCCAGCCGTCGAACCGGGTGTTCTGGATGCCGGCCGCGAGCTCGGATAGTTCCACGCGCCCTCCCTAGTTGCGTGCTTTCAGGGACTGCAGCGCCAGGTCGGCGGCGTGCGCCGACATGTCGCACAGCTGCGGCTGCGTGAGCTTGCCGCGGGTGATGGCGAAGGTCTGGACGGCCAGCGTCTGGCCCTTCGCGACGCCGACGAGCGTTTCGCAATCGGCGGGATCGCCCGCCGCGCGGTAGCTCGTCAGCGCCGGGTAACCGGCGATGGTCTTCGGCTCGGTGGTCATGCTGTTCTTCTTGCGGGCCCCGGTGATCCACTGGTCGAGGTCCGCCTTGACCGCCCGCACGTGGTAGGAGTGCACCGGCTCGGCGCCGTCGGCGTCGAACACGCAGGTCGGACCGTCCTGCTCCGGAGCCGTACGGGGGAGGCTGGTGATCTTCAGCTCGTCGAGCCGCACCTGCGGGAAGATCTCGCACAGGTCGAGGCCCTGCAGCGGCAGGTCGGCCGGGCGCTGCGGCAGCTGGGCCGCCTTGGCGCTCTGCGAAGCCGCGGTCGCGCCCGTCTCGACCGGGTAGGGGGTGCCGCCGGTGCCCGCCGAACAGCCGGCGAGCGCCGCCGTCGCGAGCACGCCCCCGGTGATCCGCCACCGCCGGTTACGCACCGTGCTTGCCGCGGTCACCGAACACCGCCGCCTTCTCCTCGTCGCTGATCTTGTAGTCCTTGGCGGCTTCGCGCAGCTGGTCGACCAGTCGCTTGAGGCCGGCGACGTACTCGCGAACCTGGCCGGCGTAGGAGCGGTCGCCGTCCGCGATCAGGCTGTTCCAGGCCTCGATCGACTGGGTGCTGATCACGTCGGCGGACGGCGCGTCGATCCGCAGCTGGCCCAGCCGGGTGAGCAGCTGGTCCTCGAGGGCGTTGGCCTGGTCTTCGACGATGCGGGCGACGTCGAGGAGCTTGTCCGGGCGGACCAGGACGTCCGCGGCCGCGGGCGCCACCGGGACCGCCGCGCTGAGGTCGTACGAGGGTCCTGACATGCTCTCCCCTGACGTCGTACGGACAGTGACCGGCCGGCTCCCGTCGAGGCTACCAACGAGGGTGTGGCGGCAGCCTGAGTTTGGACGAAGAACGGTTCCGTCCGGTTCCCCCGATCCGGGAAACCTCAGGCGCGCTGTTTCGCCGACGGCGCGCTGATCTCGCCGTTCGCCGCCTTCAGCGCGATGTCAGTGCGGTGGTGCGAGCCCGCGAGGTGGACCTTCTCGACGGTCTCGTAGGCGTGCTTGCGCGCCGACTTGAGCGTCTTGCCCGTGCCGACGACCGACAGCACGCGGCCGCCGGCGGAGACGACGGCGCCGTCGTCACGGCGGCGCGTGCCCGCGTGCAGCACGCCTTCCAGCTCGGCCCCGGTGATGACGTCGCCGGTGCGCGGCTTGCCCGGGTAGCCGTCGGCCGCGACCACGACGGTGACCGCGGCGCCGCCCGACCACTCCAGCGGCGGGTGCTCGGCGAGCTTGCCGGTCGCGGTGGCGTGCAGGAGCCCGGCGATCGGCGTGCGCAGCAGGGCCAGCACGACCTGCGTCTCGGGGTCGCCGAAGCGGCAGTTGAACTCGATGACCTGCGGGCCTTCGGAGGTGAGCGCGAGCCCGGCGTAGAGCAGGCCGGAGAACGGCGCGCCGCGGTTCACGAGCTCGTCCGCGACCGGCTGGACGACCTTCTCGACCAGCTCGTCGACCAGGTTCTCGGGCGCCCACGGCAGCGGCGCGTACGCCCCCATGCCGCCGGTGTTCGGGCCCGCGTCGCCGTCGCCGACGCGCTTGAAGTCCTGCGCGGGCAGCAGCGGCACGACGGTGCGGCCGTCGACGAAGCAGAACAGCGACGCCTCCGGACCGTCCAAATAGGACTCCAGGAGGACCGGGTGGCCGCCGTCGAGGAGCATGATCGCGTGCTTGCGCGCGACGTCGATGTCCGGCGTGACGACGACGCCCTTGCCGGCGGCGAGGCCGTCGTCCTTGACCACCCAGATCGGGCCGAAGCGGGCGAGCGCGGCGTCGAGACGGGCCGGGTTGTCGACCACCTCGCTGCGCGCGGTCGGCACGTTCGCCGCGGCCATGACGTCCTTCGCGAACGCCTTCGAGCCTTCGATGCGGGCCGCCGCGGCCGACGGGCCGAAGCAGGCGATGCCCGCCTTGCGGACGGCGTCGGCGACGCCGGCGACGAGCGGGACCTCCGGCCCGACCACCACCAGGTCGGCCTGCCAGCTCTTCGCGAGCGTCACCACCGCTTCGGGGTCGGCCGCGTCGACGCCGAGCTGCTCGGCCACCGCGGCCGTCCCGGCGTTGCCGGGCGCGCAGGCCAGCGCGGTGACGGAGGGGTCGCCGGACGCCGCGAGGACGAGAGCGTGCTCACGGGCGCCGGAGCCGATTACCAGTACGCGCACGCCGCACAGCGTATCGGCCCGCGTTCCCGGCGGACATTTCGCCGTCCCCGGGCACCCCGGGGAAGAGGAGTCCACGCGCCGTTTACCGCGGCGTCCACCCGGATACGTACTTCGGACGCTTGCGACATCGAGGGTGACGCGGGTAGATCAGGGACACCCTGGGAAAAGAGGTCACCAGATGAAGCGGAAACGTGTCGGCGTACTCGCCTTGGCCGGACTGGCGTTGCTGAGCGTCACCGGAGTCGCGGTCGGGTCGGCCAGTGCTGCTGCGGCGTCCGACCAAAGCGGGGGGTCCGCCGGTGCGGCCGCGCACGGACGGGGCCACGATGACCCGGTGATCATCGGACACCGCGGCGCGCCCGGGTACCGGCCGGAGCACACCCTCGCCTCGTACGAGCTCGCCTACCGGATGGGCGTCGACTGGGTCGACGTCGACCTCGTGCCGACGAAGGACGGCCGGCTCGTCGCCCGGCACGAACCGGAGATCGGCGGCACCACCGACGTCGCCAAGCACCCCGAGTTCGCTTCGCGCAAGAAGACGCTGGTCATCGACGGCGTCCCGACGACCGGCTGGTTCACCCAGGACTTCACGCTGGCCGAGCTGAAGACGCTCCGCGCGGTCGAGCGGATCCCGCAGAACCGGCCGCACAACACGCTGTACAACGGCAGGTACCAGATCGCCTCCTACCAGGAGGTCCTCGACCTGACCAGGCGGCTCGGCCGCGAGCTGCACCGGACGCTGGGCACCTACCCCGAGGTCAAGCACTCGACGTTCTTCCAGTCCATCGGCAACCCGACCGAGCCGAAGCTGGTGGCGATCCTCAAGCGCAACGGCCTCGACCGGCCGGACGCGCCGGCGATCATCCAGTCGTTCGAGGTGTCGAACCTGATCGCGCTGCACAAGCAGCTCCGGACGCCACTGCTGCAGCTGACGTCGGCGACGGGCGCCCCGGCGGACTTCGTCGCGAACGGCGACAAGCGGACGTACGCGGACCTCGTGACGCCGCAGGGCCTGCGTGAGGTCGCGAAGTACGCGAAGTACCTCGGGCCGGACAAGGCGCAGATCATCCCGCGGGACAAGAACGACAACCTGGGCACGCCGACCGCGCTCGTCGCGGACGCTCACAAGGCGGGCCTGAAGGTGCAGCCGTACACGTTCCGGAACGAGAACCCGTTCCTGCCCGCCAACCTGCGCTCCTCGGCCGAGCCGGACGCCTACGGCGACGTCTTCACCGAGGAAGCGGCGTTCTTCAAGGCCGGCGTCGACGGCTTCTTCGCCGACCAGCCGGACACCGCGCTGGAGTCGCTGCACGCCTTCCTGGGCCGGTAAATAGCTTTGCCGGGCAGGGCGCTTCCGGGGACGCTGTGTCCATGGAAGCGCCCTTTTCCGGCGTCGTGCTGGTCAGCCGCGGTGACGAGACGCTGCTCGCCCAGGCGTCCGGGTACGCGCACCGCGCCCACGACGTGGCGAACACCCTCGACACGCGGTTCGCGATCGCCAGCGGCACCAAGGGGCTGACCGCGCTCGTCGTCGTCGGCCTGGTCGCCGAGGGACGGCTGAAGCTGGAGACGACCGCCCGCGAAGTCCTCGGCGACGACCTGCCGCTGATCGACGACCGCGTCACCGTCCAGCACCTGCTGACGCACACCTCCGGCATCGGCGACTACTACGACGAGGAAGCCGACCCGCCGCCGACCCCGTCCCTCGCCACGTCGGCCGACTACCTCGCGGCGCTCGGCGGCTTTCCGCAGCGAACCCCGCCCGGCACGGAGTTCCGGTACAACAACGGTGCGTTCGTCGTCCTCGGCCTGATCGCCGAACGGGTCGCGGGCATACCTTTCACCGACCTCGTCCGGACCCGCGTGACCGAGCCCGCGGGCATGCCGGACACCGCGTTCCTCCGCTCGGACGCCTTGCCCGGCCGGACGGCCACCGGCTACCTGGAAGACGGCCGCACCAACGTGTTCAGCCTGCCGGCGGTAGGCCACGGCGACGGCGGCATCTACAGCTCCGCACCGGACTTCCGGAAGTTCTGGCCCGCGTTCCTGGCCGGCCGGATCGTGCCGCGGGAGTGGGTGGACCGGATGCTCACCCCACACACGGACCGCTACGGGCTCGGCTTCTGGCTGCCGCGGCCCGGCGTCGTCCGGCTGGAGGGCGGCGACCCCGGTGTCACGTTCCGGAGCACCCACCAGCCGTCCTCCGGTGTCACCGCGACGCTGATCTCGAACGACCACCGAGGTGGCGGGCCGCTCCTGCGGCAGCTGGACGAGTTCTTCACGGAGTCTTGACACCTTCGAGCACCCGGGCTACTTTCGGCGAATTCAATGGTCTGGCCGCATACCTTTCAAGAGGTGCTCGATGGACGTTTCCGACCAGCAGACCACCCCCGACCACACCGACGACGACAGCGCCCGCCTGCACCAGCTGGGGTACGCGCAAGAGCTCAAACGGACGATGTCGGCGTTCTCGAACTTCGCCGTCTCCTTCACGATCATCTCGATCCTGTCCGGCTGCCTCACGCTCTACAAGTTCGGCATGCAGACCGGCGGACCGGCCACGATGATCTGGGGCTGGCCGCTGGTCGGCGTGTTCGTCGTGCTGGTCGGGCTCGGCATGGCCGAGGTCTGCTCCAGCTACCCGACCGCCGGCGGGCTCTACTACTGGGCCGCGAAGCTGGCGCCGGGCCGGTCCGGCCCCGCGTGGTCGTGGTTCACCGGCTGGTTCAACCTGATCGGGCAGATCGCGGTCACCGCGGGCATCGACTTCGGCGCGGCCCTGTTCCTCAACGCGTTCCTCGACCTGCAGTTCGGCTTCGAGGCGACGGCCGGGCACACGATCCTGCTGCTGGCGGTCATCCTGGTCGTGCACGGCCTGCTGAACACCTTCGGCGTGCGGCTGGTCGCGATCCTCAACAACGTCAGCGTGTGGTGGCACGTGCTCGGCGTGCTGGTGATCGTCGGCGTGCTGATCTTCGTGCCGGCCAAGCACCAGGACGCGTCCTTCGTCTTCGGCAGCTTCGTCAACCAGACCGGCTGGGGATCGTCGATCTACGTCTTCGCGCTCGGGCTGCTGGTCGCGCAGTACACGTTGACCGGGTACGACGCTTCGGCGCACATGACCGAGGAGACGAAGAACGCGGCCAAGGCCGGCCCGCGCGGCATCGTGACGTCGATCGTGGTCTCACTGGTCGCGGGCTGGATCCTGCTGATCGGCCTGACGTTCGCGATCCAGGACTACGACGGCGCGGTCAACTCCGCCACCGGGGTGCCGCCCGCGCAGATCTTCATCGACGCCACCGGCGCTGTCACCGGCAAGTTCCTGCTGCTGATCTGCATCGGCGCCCAGCTGTTCTGCGGCATGGCGTCGGTGACGGCGAACTCGCGGATGATCTACGCGTTCGCGCGTGACGGCGCGATCCCGGGGTCGAACTTCTGGCACCGGATCAACAAGCGCACGCAGACGCCGACCAACGCCGTGTGGCTCGCCGCGGGCGGCGCGCTGCTGCTGGCCCTGCCGTACCTGTGGAGCGCGACGGCCTACGCGGCGGTGACGTCGATCGCCGTCGTCGGGCTGTATGTGGCCTACGTGATCCCGGTGTTCCTGCGGGTGCGGCTCGGCGACGCCTTCGAAGCGGGTCCGTGGTCGCTCGGCCGCTGGGGCAAGCCGGTCGGCATCGTCGCGACGGTGTGGGTCGTGCTGATCTTCTTCCTGTTCATGCTCCCGCAGGTGTCGCCGGTGACGGTGGATTCCTTCAACTACACGCCGATCGCCTTCCTCGTGGTCCTCGGTGGCGCGGGGTTGTGGTGGGTGGCCTCGGCCCGGAAGTGGTTCAAGGGGCCGAAGGTCCAGGGTTCCGAGGCGGAACTGGCCGCGGTGGAACAGGAACTGAAGGAGCTGGGCTGACTTCCTGCGCCGGGCTGCGGTGGCCGGGACGGACGACCGTCACGGCCGCCGCGCCCAGCGCGCCGACGCCGGCGAACGCGTAGAAACCCCACGGGTACGCGATTCCCGCCGTCAGCAGCGCGCCGCCGAGGATCGGGCCGGAGATCGCGCCGATCCGGCCGATGCCCGCCGACCAGCCGAGGCCGGTCGCGCGGATCGCGTCCGGGTAGATCCGGCCGATGTAGGCGTACACCAGCACCTGCGCGCTGAACACGAAGCACCCGGTCAGGAACACCACCGCGTACAGCCCCACGGCGGTCAGCTTCACGCTCATCAGCGCCAGGAACAGCGCGCCCGCGCAGAACCAGGCGATCGCCGACGGGCGGATGCCGACGCGGTCGGCGACGCGGCCCGCGACGAGCAGGCCCACGATGCCGCCGACGTTGAGCGTCAGCAGCAGGCTCAACGCGGCCCCCAGCGGATAACCGGCCTGGCGCATGATCTCCGGCAGCCACGTGTTGAGCCCGTAGACCAGCAGCAGGCCCATGAACGACGTCACCCAGAACGCGATCGTCGCGCGCAGCAGGCCGCCGCGGAACAGGCCGGCGACGGCGTGCCCGGCCGACCGCTCGGTCTCGCGGACCCGCTGGAACGTCTCGGACTCCGGCAGGTACTTCAGCATCAGCGGGACCAGCACGACGGCCGGGAGCGCGCCGGCCACGAACATCGCGCGCCAGCCCAGCGGCGAGATCAGGACGATGCCCAGCAGCGCGGTCAGCACCGCGCCGACGTGGTAGCCGGTCATCACCGTGGTCGTCGCGCTGCCCGACTTGCCGTGCCGCGCGTACTCCGTGACCAGCGTGATCGCCGTCGGCAGGCAGCCGCCGAGGCCGAGGCCGGCGACGAACCGCAGCAGGCCGAAGACGAACGTCGACGGCGCGAACGCGCATAGCAGCGTGCACAGCGAGAACAGCGTCACCGAGATGATCAGCGACTTCCGGCGGCCGATGACGTCGGTGACCGTGCCGATCGCCAGGCCGCCCAGCATCATCCCGGCGAGCCCGACGGTCGACACGACCGAGGCCGTGGCGGGCGTCAGGCCCCAGACGTGGCCGCGGAGCAGCACGGGCAGCACGGTGCCGAGCACGACCAGGTCGAACCCGTCCAGCAGGACGGCTGTCCAGGCCAGGGGCACGACCCAGGATCGGGTGCCAGGGGACATGGGAACCTCCGAGGTGCGTCGGTGCACGTCTTCCGCACACGTGTGCGTATTGCGAACGAGTATGCACACCACCCCCGACAGTTTCCATCGCACTTCCACTCGCCGGAAGCCGAGCAGGGCCGCGCGACCTGCGGAAAGATCGCCCGGGTGGAAATTCTGACGTTGATGGGCGTGCTCGCGGGCTCGCTGGCCCTCACCGCTCTCGCCCGGCGCCACAACCTGTCCGCGCCGCTGCTGGTGGTGGTCGTCGCGCTCGGGGTCGCGCTGATCCCCGGCATCCCGAGGCTGGCGCTGGAGCCGGAGCTGATCCTCACCGTCGTGCTGCCGCCGTTGCTCTACTCGACGTCGCTCGAGAGCTCGTTGACGCACTTCAAGACGAACCTGCGCCCGATCGTCGCCCTCGGCGTCGTGCTGGTCGCCGTGACCGCGGTGGTCGTCGCCGTCGTCGTGCACCTCCTGCTGCCGGACGTGCCTTTCGCGTCGGCGCTCGTCCTCGGCGCCGTCGTCGCGCCGCCGGACGCGGTGACGGCGGTGGCGATCGGGCGCAAGCTCGGCCTGCCGCGGCGGGTGATGGCCGTACTGACCGGCGAAAGCCTGGTCAACGACGCCGCCGCGCTGACGCTCTACAAGGTCGCGCTCGCCGCCGTCGCGGGCACCGCGGGCTCGGCCGGGCACGGGTTCGCGGTGTTCGGGGTGGCGACGGTGCTCGGCATCGCGGTCGGCCTGGCGATCGGCGGCGTCGTGGTGCTGATCCGGCGGCAGCTCGACGACCCGCTGATGGAGTCGGCGTTCGGGATCATCGTGCCCTTCGCCGCGTACGTCACCGCTGAGCACCTGCACCCGTTCAGCGACGACTTCAGCGGGTCGGGAGTGCTCGCCGTGGTCGCGGCGGGCCTCTTCCTCGGCCACCGCCAGATCCACGCGTCTCCCGCGACGCGCATGCAGGACAGGTCCGTGTGGGCGTCCATCGACGTCCTCCTGGAGGCGCTGGTGTTCGCGCTCATGGGGCTGCAGCTGCCGTTCGTGCTCGACGGCGTGCAGCACGCGGCCCGCGACAACGGGACACTCGCGCTGGTCGCGGCGGCCGTGCTCGGCGTGACGATGCTGGTGCGGATCCCGGCGGTGTTCGTCTCGGCCTACCTCCCGCGCGCGATGCGGCTCTTCGGCCGCGGCCCCGCGGCACCGTCGTGGCGGACTCTGGCCGTCGTGTCGTGGACCGGCATGCGCGGTGTCGTCACGCTCGCCGCCGCGGCCGGTGTCCCGGCGGACACCCCGGGCCGCGCGGAAATCCAGCTGTTCGCGTTCGCGGTCGCCGTCGGCACGGTGCTGATCCAAGGCCTGACGCTGCCGCCGCTGATCCGGGCGCTGAAGGTCGAGGACCCTTCGGAGGCGTCGCGCGACGAAGCGGAGGAACTCGCCGCGCGCGAAGTCGCGAAGAAGGCCGCGCACGAACGGCTGCGTGAGATCGGCCGCGAACGGCTCGTTTCGCTGGACCTGCCGCCCGAGCGGGTCACCCGGCTCAAGGAGCGGCTGGAACGGCTGATCGACATGCGGTACCGGTTCGCCAAGGCGGCGATCACGTTGTCCGGCGAAGAACAGTCCGGCAGCCCGCAGGCGCAGTTCGCGAAGGCCCGGCGCGAACTGCTGGTCACCCAGCGCAAGGCGATGATCGAGGAGAACCGCGCGGGCCGGCTCGACGACGAGGTCCTGCGGAAGGTGCTGCGGGAGCTGGATCTGGAGGAGCTGTCGGTGTCGGCCACTCTCACGAACCGCCTGGGTTGAGCAAGCGCTTCCGCATCGCGGGCACCCGCGCTCCCAGCGCATGAGAACCCCAGCGGCGGTGCGTGAAATCGCTCACCCTGAAGCAAATCCGATCTTCAGGAGAGCCCATGTCGCTGACCGACGTCATCGAAGGCACCCGCAAGGCCGTCGACGCCGACCCGCACAACGCCGCCGTTTCCTTCAGCGTCGGCAACGCCCTCAAGCCCGGCACCAGGACCGAAGTCGCGGTCAAGGTGCGAGGCCACGAGTTCACCGTCGACGAGCCGCCGGCGCTCGGCGGGACCGACCACGCCGCCAACCCCGTCGAGCTCGCGCTCGCCGCCCTCGGCTCCTGCCAGGTGATCACCTACCAGTTCTGGGCGGCGAAGCGCGGCATCCCGATCGACTCGATCAAGGTCACCGTCGACGGCGACCTCGACCTCCACGGCTTCTTCGGCTTCTCCTTCAACACCCGCCCCGGTTTCGGGGACGTCCGGGTGTCCGTCGAACTCGAAGGACCGGCGAGCCGGGAGCGCTACGAAGACCTCAGGCGCGAGGTCGACGAGCACTGCCCGGTGCTCGACCTGTTCCGCAACGAGACGCCGGTGTCGACCAAGCTGACCTAGACGAATTCGTGCCGGACGATCGTCTGCTCCCGGCCCGGGCCGACGCCGATCGCGGAAATCCGGGCGCCCGACAGCTCTTCCAGGCGCTCGACGTACGCGCGGGCGTTCGCCGGGAGCTCCTCGAACGTGCGGCACGCCGAGATGTCCTCGAACCAGCCCGGGTGCTCTTCGTAGATCGGGATCGCGTGGTGCACGTCGGTCTGCGTCATCGGCATGTCCTGCGTGCGGAATCCGTCGACTTCGTAGCCGACGCACACCGGAACCTTCTCCAGGCCGGACAACACGTCCAGCTTCGTGAGGAAGTAGTCGGTGATGCCGTTGACGCGCACCGCGTACCGCGCGATCACCGCGTCGAACCAGCCGGTGCGCCGCGACCGGCCGGTCGTGACGCCGAACTCGCCGCCCTGCTTGCGCAGGTACTCGCCGGACTCGTCGTGCAGCTCGGTCGGGAACGGGCCGGAGCCGACGCGCGTGGTGTAGGCCTTGAGGATGCCGAGCACCGTCGTGATGCGGCCCGGCCCGATGCCCGAGCCGGCGCTCGCCCCGCCGGACGTCGGGTTCGACGACGTCACGAACGGGTACGTGCCGTGGTCGACGTCGAGCAGCGTGCCCTGCGAACCCTCCAGCAGCACGGTTTCGCCGCGCTCGAGGGCCTGGTTGAGCTGCAGCCGCGTGTCGGCGATGCGGTGCGCGAACTTCTCGCCCGCGGCCAGCACCTCGTCGGCGACCTGGTCGGCGTCCAGTGCCTTGCGGTTGTAGACCTTCACCAGCACCTGGTTCTTGAACTCCAGCGCGGCTTCGACCTTCTGGCGGAAGATCTTCTCGTCGAGCAGGTCCTGCACGCGGACGCCGACGCGGGCGATCTTGTCCTGGTAGCACGGCCCGATGCCGCGGCCGGTGGTGCCGATCTTGCGGCTGCCGAGGTACCGCTCGGTGACTTTGTCGATGGCCACGTGGTACGGCATGATCAGGTGCGCGTCGGCCGAGATCAGCAGCTTGGACGTGTCGACGTCCCGCGCTTCGAGGCCGGAGAGCTCTTCGAGCAGCACGCCGGGGTCCACCACCACGCCGTTGCCGATGACGTTGGTCACGCCCGGCGTCAGGATGCCGGACGGGATGAGGTGCAGGGCGAAGTTCTCGCCGTTCGGCAGGACGACCGTGTGGCCGGCGTTGTTGCCGCCCTGGTAGCGGACGACCCACTGGACGCGGTCACCCATCAGGTCGGTGGCCTTGCCCTTGCCTTCGTCTCCCCATTGGGCACCGATGAGCACGATGGCCGGCATGTGACACTCCAGGTGTTCGAGGACGTGAGGTTTAGTGTCCCGGACGGACACCGGTGGCGCTGCTAAATGCCGGTGCATGAGCGTAACGGAGGACCCGCGGGTGCGCGGAATAGTGGTGGCTTGTGGCGAGGACGCGGCCGGCTTCGAGGAGGTCGACGACGTCGAGTCGGTCCGCGTGCCGAGCCGTCCCGGCAAGGCGGAAATCGACCCCTTGCTGGGCGAACACGATCACCTGGTCGTCTCGGGCACGGACGCCGACCTCGCCGCGGTCGTGCTGCGGCTGCTCCGGAAGGACGCGATCTCGGGCGTGTCGGTCGGGTTCGTGCCGTCGTCGCCGGACTCGGTCGTCGGGGAGCTCTGGGGGCTGCCGAAGACGCCGCTGCGTGCTCTCGCGCTCGCCCTGCGCGGCGAAGTCGACCCGGTGCCGCTGATCCGCGACGACGTCGGCGGCGTGCTCGTCGGACGCGGGCAGCTGCGGCTCGTCCGCGGCGTCGCCTACGCCGACGAGCAGGTGGCGCTGCGGGGGCCGGCCTCGTCGATCGAGGTGACGCCGGACCCGGGCGGCCCGGGCCTGGCCGTCCGCGTCGTCAAGGGCACGATCTTCAAGCGGCCGACGACGCTGTACTCGCGGGCGTTCCAGATCGGCTGCATCCCGACCCGGCCGGTGAGCGACGACGTCGTCCACGAGCGCGCGGTGAACAAGTGGACCTGGTACCGGCACACCGAAGACCTGCGCTTGGTCCGGGGCGCCGTTTGACGGACAGCAACACGTCACCTATACGTGTTGTACGCGCCACGCACGTGCCTCAAGGTTAGCTGTCCCCACTTCTGACCCGGAGGCAGCAAGATGCCAACCAGGCGTGCTGTTCGTCATTCGTTCACTGTTCTCGCGGTCACCGCGGTGCTGTCCGGAACCCTGGCCGGTGTCGCGGAAGCGACCCCGCCGGGAATCCCGTCGGCCACCACGGCGAAGTCCGAGCTCGCGGCCCTGACCGTCAAGGCCGACGGCTCGCAGACCGGCTACAGCCGCGACAAGTTCCCGCACTGGATCGACCAGGGCAACAGCTGCAACACCCGCGAAGTGGTGCTCAAGCGCGACGGCACGAACGTGGTGACGAACTCCAGCTGCGCCGCGACGTCCGGCAAGTGGGTCAGCCCGTACGACGGCGCGACCTGGACCGCGGCGTCCGATGTGGACATCGACCACGTCGTGCCGCTGGCCGACGCGTGGCGCACCGGCGCGTCGTCGTGGACGACCGCGCAGCGCCAGGCGTACGCGAACGACCTGACCGACCCGCAGCTGATCGCCGTGACGGACAACGTCAACCAGGAGAAGGGCGACAAGTCGCCCGACGCCTGGAAGCCGCCGCTCGTGAGCTACTGGTGCACCTACGCGAAGATGTGGGTCGCGGTGAAGTACAAGTTCAAGCTGACGATCAACTCCGCCGAGAAGACCGCCCTGACGGACATGCTCAACCGCTGCTGACGCCGGTACGCTCGGGCGGTGCGGATCCTCTTCACGTGCCGCCCGGCGTACGGCCACCTCTTTCCCCTGCTGCCCTTGGCGAACGCGGCGCGCGCGGCCGGGCACGACGTCGTCTTCGGGACCGGTGAAGCGTTCGTGCCGAAGGTGCGTGAACTCGGCTTCGAAGCCCACCGCGTGGGCGTCTCGATCAGCGACGCGGAGGCCGAAGCCAAGCGCCGGCACGGCGAGGACGCCGGCTTCCTCGACGTCGGCGTCACGATGTTCGCCGACCTGCTGCCACGGGCGACCCTCGACGACCTGACGCCGCTGCTCCCCGCGGTGCGGCCCGATCTCGTGGTCTACGAGCAGAGCGACGTCGGCGCCGGGATCGCGGCCCGCCGGGCCGGCCTTCCCGCCGTCTCGGTCGTCATCGGCCGGTCGATGCCGCCGGAGGTCCTGGCCGTCGCGACCGAACGGCTGCGGCCGCTCTGGGGAACCCTGCCCGCGGACGCCTTGTTCGGTGACGCCTGCGTCGACGTCTGGCCCGACCGCGTCCGCGACCCGGGCACGGCGGCCGTGCCGAAGGTGTTCCGGATGCGCCCGACGCCGTACGACCCCGAGGTTCCGCTGCCGCCGCTCCCGGCCGACGGCTTCGTCTACCTCACTTTCGGCACGGTCGTCTTCGGCGCGACGCAGATGCTGCGCGGGGCGATCCGCGCGCTGTCCCGCCTGGACGTGGACGTGCTGGTGGCGGTGGGTCCCGGCGACCCCGCCGCGCTGGGCGAGCTGCCGGATCGGGTGCGGGTGGCGAACTTCGTGCCGCAGGCGGAGGTGCTGAAGCACGCGGGCCTGGTGGTGCACCACGGCGGCTCGGGGACGGTGCTCGCCACGCTCGCCGCCGGCCTGCCCCAGCTGATCCTGCCGCAGGGCGCCGACCAGTTCGCCAACGCCGAGACCCTCTCGGCGCTCGGCACGGCGAAGGCCCTGGTAGGTGACGCGGTCCGCATCGACGCGATCGAGACGGCAGCCCGCGAACTGACGGCCGACCCGGCGGCCTGGGAGATCGCCCGCGCCATCGCGGCCGAGATCGCCGAAATGCCGCCACCGGAGCAGGTTCTGGCCGAACTGGTCAGCTGGGCGGGTTGACCAGCGCCAGGATTTCCCGCGCCACGGCGTCGTTCTGGCGGAAGGACGGCGCGTTCGTCCGCGGCCGGGAGAACGCCGCCGCCGAGCGGGCGCTCGTGTGCGGTCCCACCGCGAAACGGTGCGGGTGCGGACGTCCGGTGCCGTCGAGCAGGCGCGAGTCCGAGACGCGCGTGTGGATGCGGCCCGACGGCAGTCGCGCGCCGGTGACCGGGTCCGCGACGGTCTCTTCGGCCAGTTCACCCGCGTCACGCAGCCCGCGGAGCAGGCCGTCGGCCGCGCGGGTCACGCTCGGGCCGGGCAGCCGCGCTTCGATGAGCGTTCGGGCCTCGACGCTCTCCGGGTGGCTCGCACTGGACGCCACGAAGACGCCGCGTTCCACCGCCACCCGCATTTCCGCGCCCGCGAAGGAAACCAGCCCAGCCTCCTGCAGGGCCAGCAGTTCCTCCAGCCGGCGTGGCGGCGGCCCGCTGGCGTAGTACGAGAAGAACCCGTGGAACCAGCCATCCACATCGGACACTTGGGATGCGGCCGTCAATCGTCCTTTGTGGACCAGCGTGGGCAGCTGGGAATACACCGACAGCAACGCCATGAAGGCGCCCAGGTCGGCGCTGAACTCCTGGTCCGCCCGCCGCGCGAGGTCCGCTTCGACGTACTCGCGCAGTTCCTTGCCGTACTCCTCCGCCGAGCCGAACTCGCGGTCCGCCATCGGCCGGTCCAGCCGGTCGAGGTCGAGCCGGTCGGCCTCGGCGGGCACCGCCCGCGCGACGAGGTCGCGCATGCCCGGCGAATCCCAGTCCAGGTCGGCGAAAGCGTCGGCGAACACGGCGAAGTCCAGGCGCACCCGGTCGGGGTGCCCGGTGAACAGCTCGCTGTAGTAGCCCCAGGCCAGCTCCTTCGCGACCAGCGGCCAGACGTCCGCGCGGAAGTCGAGGGCGTCGCCGGCCAGCGCGTCGATGGCGTAGGCGTCGAAGAACCTGGGCAGCCGCAACGGTTTCCCGCGCAGCCGGTAGCCGATCTTCGCGTGGTAGGGCACCCCGCGCCGCGAGCCGACGTGCAGCAGCGGCTCGGCGCCGCTCGGGTGGTAGCGGAGACCGCCGCACGGGAGGTCCTCGAACCGGCCGCCACGGCCCTCGGTCAGCAGCAGCATCAGGTCCACGAAGGCCAGCCCGAACCCGCGGACCAGCACGGTCTCCCCCGGCTCGATACCGGAGTAGTCGACGTCGGCGGTGTAGCCGGCCGGGTAGTACGACAGCCCGTGACGCGCGGCGGACGACACCAGCTCGCGCTCCCGCTCGTCCGGCTCGGCGTCGAGGTGCCCCACGGTGAACAGGACGGCGTCCGCGGACACCGTCGAGCCGTCGGACAGGCTGACGTCGTACCCGTCGACCCCGACCGCCCGGGCCGCGTGCTCGACGACGTCGATGCCTTCGGCCAGGCCCTCGACGACGGCCTGGTACACCCACCGCAGGTAGGCGCTCTGCAGCCGCCGGGTGGGGAAGTCGAAGGGGTCGAGCGCGGTCAGCTCGGCGACGACGTCGGGCGGCACGTCGGCGTCGAGCCCGCCGTCCCGCACCTCGCGCGCCCACTCCAGCAGGGACGGCCCCGGCCGCACCGGGCCGGCCATCTTCACCGAGTCGTCGGTGAACATCGTGACGTCCTCGGGCATGGAGTTCATCCGCAGCAGCGGCGACTGGTCGTAGCGCCACACCCGCCCGGGCCCGGGCGGGAACGGGTCGATCAGGTGCACTTCGAGCCGGCGGCTTCCGAGCAGCTCCGCGGCGTTCGCGCCGAGCCGCTCGAGGACGCCGACCCCGCGGGGTCCGGCGCCCACGACGGCGAGGGTGAACGGCGGATGGTCGGCCACGAACCCGAAGCTACGCCCGGATTCCGGCGGGAAAGCCGCGTCCCACACTGCGGAACCGCGGCCGCGAGGTCCTGAACGACTCGTTCATGACCTCCGACGACCTGAACGAGTCGTTCATGTCATCCGGACGGCCCAACTTTCGCGCGCCACCAATCGCCTCCGCCCGCGGCTCCGAATCCCCCGGGCACATCGGCGAAAGGAGCGGTTTTGTCCCTCGTCCACCGCGGCGCCCGGGCCCCAGCTGTGCTGTCTCGCAAGCGAAGACGTGGCCGATGAGATCGGTTCGCCGCACCGGGTCCACACCGCGCAGGACGTGGTCGGCACCCTCCTCCGGGGGAACTGGGCGATCTTCGCCCACGAATGGGCGGATCCGGACGGGATCGACCCCGAGCACTGGCAGGAGGTCGTCGAGGCCGCCGCGGAGGCGGCGGGGGTCGACGTCGAGTTCGTGGTCATCCCGCGCCGGTCCCTGACCGTCGTGTTCAACCGGGCGGTCCCGCCCACTTTCGAGCAGGTCCGCGCCTCGATCGAGGTCATCGAGCGCTCCCGCGGCAAGAGCTGAGCCACCTCGCGCGCGAGGTGGCTACTTTTGCCCCTGGTCTGGAGACCAGTCGGTACGGAATGATCGATTAGTGACTCCTGAGCGACCGATCAGACACTGCGGGCTATGGTCTCACCCGTTCGGGAAAGTTCCGTGACACTTTGGATACCAGCGAAAGAACCTAGATATTTACCAACCGTCACGGGACACTGATCGGGGGACTCACGTACCGTAACTGTTTCATGACTGGCTGGCTCGTCTGGTCACCAGCAGTCACGAGACAGTCACGGTCTGCACAGACAGTTCGGGAGAAACGCATGGCAGCACCGCCGGACCGGGTCACGTTCCGCGAGGTGTTCGGAGTCGCCGAGTTCCGGGCACTGTGGTTCGGGGAACTGCTGTCGATCGCCGGCGACCAGCTGGCCAGGGTCGCGCTGTCCATCCTCGTGTTCACCGGGACGAACTCGGCGACGCTCACCGGCCTGACCTACGCCCTGACGTATGCGCCGTCGCTGCTGGGCGGCATCTTCCTGACCGGTTTCGCCGATCGCTTCCCCCGCCGCAGCGTGATGGTGCTCGTCGACCTGCTGCGGGCCGCGCTGATCCTGCTGGTCGCCCTGCCGGGCATCCCGTTCTGGCTGATGTGCGTGCTGGTCGGCGGGGTCTCCCTGGTCAACCCGCCGTTCAAGGCGTCCCAGCTCGCGCTGCTGCCCCAGGTGCTCGAGGGCGACCGGTTCGTCGTCGGCATGGGCATCCGGAGCATGACCGTGCAGAGTGCCCAGCTCCTCGGCTTCGCCGGCGGCGGCGCGCTGCTCATCGCCCTCGACCCGCACGTGGCGCTGGTCGTCGACGCGGCCACGTTCGTGCTCTCCGCCCTCTTTGTCCGCTTCGGTGTCCGCGCGCGGCCGGCCGCAGCGAGCGGCGAGCAGCGGAAGTCCTTCTTCGCGACGCTCGGCGGCGGTGGCCGGACGGCGTTCGCGAGCTCGCCGTTGCGGGCCCTGGTGCTCTTCACCTGGCTGATGGGGCTCCTGCCGGTCTACGAGGGCATCGCCGCGCCGTACGTCTCGGCGTCGGGCGGCGGCCCCGAAGCGATCGGCCTGCTGCTGGCGGCCGACCCGATCGGCAGCGTCATCGCGACCTTCGCCTACACGCGCTGGGTGCCCGCGCGACTGCGGCCGAAGCTGATCGGCCCGCTGTCGGCGCTGTGCGCGGTCCCGCTGGTGCTGTGCTTCCTGAACCCCGGCCCGGTCTCGTCGATCGTGCTCTTCATCGTCTCGGGCGGCTTCGGGACGATCTGCCTGCTGCAGGCGACCGCGTCACTGACCCTGGCCGTGCCCGACGAGCAGCGCGCGCAGGTGATGGGCCTGTCCAACACCGGGCTCACCACGATGATGGGCATCAGCCCGCTGATCGGGGGCGTGCTCGCCGACCAGCTCACGCCACACGGGACGGTCGGGATCTTCGGCGTCGCGGGGATCCTGCTCACCCTGCCGCTGGCCGCGATGTGGGCCCGGACGCTGTCCGACCAGCCTCAACGATCGGGTGACAAAGAAGCCGCACGCGCCGAACATGCTTGACATGCTCCGCGCGTGGGCCCGACCCTGCGCGACCTTGCGGTGCGCTGTGCGGTCACTGATCTTTGCCGCGCATCGCTGGCCACCTCTCGTTCCGGTGTCAACCAAAAAGTACACACCGAAAGCCCTTGTGGACAGCACGCAAACGATCTGAAACTGTCCGTGAGTAGATTGTCACCGATCACCGGCGCAAGGGTCTGGGGGAAAAATGGTCACATCGGGGGAACGGTCTGGACAAGGCTCGGTTCTTGGGGTTGCCGACTGGGCACTGTGGACCCGGCCGCGGGCCTGGGTCGCCGTCACGCTCAGCGCGATCGCCGTCATGCTGGCCTGGACCGCGGCCGCCACGCTCACCATCCCGGTCACGCTCGCGAACCTGGGGACGTTCGCGCTGCTCACCGCCCTGGCGGTGACCCAGACCGAGGTCAGCAGGCGCATCGAACGCCAGCGCCGGATCCTGAGCAACGGCCCGCACATCAACATGACGTCGGTCTGGCTGCTGCCCGCCGGGCTGCTCGTGCCGCCGCAGCTGGTGGCCGTCCTGGGCACAGTGCTCTACGTCTACCTCGCGTTCCGTAGCTGGTCTGGCACCCGTCCGGGTGAAGCACACCGCGTGGCGGCCAACGCGACCACGATGATCCTCTCCGGCTTCGCCGCCGGCCTCGTCGCGGACTTCTTCAGCGGGCACGGGATGGTGGCCGTCGCGCTCGCCGCCACCGCGTTCTTCACCGCCAACACCGCGCTCACCGGCCTCGGCCTGTACCTGGCCGCCCCGGAGAAGGCGACCGCCGAAGGCTGCCTCGGCAACATGGACGACAACCTGCTGGAGCTGGCCACCCTGTGCGTCGGCGGCCTGCTCGTCATGGTCCTGACCACCGAGCCGCTGCTGTCGGTGCTGGTCATCCTGCCGCTGTACGTGCTGCAGCGGTCCGTGCTGATCAAGCGGCTCGAGGAGCTCGCCACCACCGACCAGAAGACCCAGCTGCTCAACGCCACCACCTGGCAGGACGGCGCGCAGCGCGAGATCTCGCGCGCCCAGCGGGAGAACGGCAGCTTCGGCGCCCTGATGATCGACCTCGACCACTTCAAGCGGATCAACGACACCTACGGGCACCTCGCGGGGGACGACGTGCTCAAGGCGGTCGCCGCCGTGGTCAAGCAGGAGACCCGGGCGCACGACCTGGTCGGCCGGTTCGGCGGCGAGGAGTTCGTCGCCCTGCTGCCCGCGACGTCCAAAGAGGACGCGATCGTGACTGCGGAGCGGATCCGGCAACGGGTCAGCGAGCTGATCATCAGCACCAAGACCAACGAAGGCGCCGCCGTCGACATCGAGCGCCAGACGGCGTCCATCGGCGTCGCCGCCTACCCGATCGACGGGTCGTCGGTCGAGGAGGTGATGGCGTCCGCCGACGCGGCCGTGTACGCGGCCAAGCACGGCGGCCGCAACCGGGTGGTGGGGTCCGCCGCAGTGGCCTTGGCCGCGGCTTAGCGGCCTACCGCAGCCGGTCGATGACGTCGCTCGCCTTCGTCTGGAGGCGGGCGACCCCGCCGACGGTGAACTCGGTGAGCAGGTCGATCAGGGCGTCCTGGTCCGGCGGATCACCGTCCCAGGTCGCCTGGACCAGTGACTCGGTCATCGCGAAGAAGAGCGTGACGAGCGCGCGGTCCGCGCGGCCGGAGTCGATGCCGTGCGCGGCCCACCGCTTGCGGGCGGCGTCGGCGTAGACGACCGCCAATCTCTCCCTCAACCGGGTGAGAGCGGGGTCGCCCGCGCGCTCGGCCGCCCGGAGTACGCCGTAGGCCTCCGGGCTGTCGGCGACGAAGGTGACCATGTTGGCGTAGTTGGCCCGCGCCCAGGCCCGCAGACCGGGCTGCGTGTCGGCCACCGCCGGGCTCGCGATGGCGGCGAAGGCGCTTTCCTCCGTAGTGGCCACGACCTCGGCGAACAGGGTCGCGCGGTCGCCGAACTGCTCGTAGACCGCCTGCCGCGAAACGCCGGCTTCGCGCGCGATCTGCTCGATCGTCGCGCCCTGCATCCCGTGCTGCGCGACGACCCTCGCCGTCGCCTGCAGCACCCGGGCGCGCTGCTCCCCGACCGGCAGCTTGCGCGGCCGCCCGCGCGGGGCCGGGCTTGACATAGTGCTCCACCTCACGTGATTCTTTTTCCGACACCTCTGTCTGAAAAGGTGTTCCCCGCGCACCCGCCCTGCTCAACGAGGAGCAAGCATGCGTATCTTCCCTCGCCGCGCCCTGTCCGCGGCCGTCGCCACGATTTCCGTTCTGGCATTGGCGACGCTCGGCCCGCCATCGGCCTCGGCCGCGTCCTTCTACGATCCGCCGTCCCCCCTTCCCGCCGGAAGCAACGGCGACGTCATCCGGCACGAGGCGTCGACGTTCTACATCGATCCGATCCAGCTGATCAAGGCCGACGCGAACGTGCAGCGGATCATGTACCGCAGCACCGACACGCACGGCTCGCCGATCGCCGTCACCGGCACCGTGCTGACCCCGCGGTCGGCGTGGAACGGCGCCGGCGCGCGCCCGATCGTCTCCTACGCCGTCGGCACCCAGGGCGAGGGCGACGACTGCGCGCCGTCGAAAGCGCTTGCCGCGGGCTTCGAGTACGAAGGCCCGTTCATCGCCGGGCTGCTGACCAGGGGCTACGGCGTGGTCGTCACCGACTACGAAGGGCTCGGCACGCCGGGCGACCACACCTACGTCAACCGCGCGGCAGAGGCGCACGCGGTGCTCGACGCGATCCGCGCGGCGCAGCGGCTGCCCGAGGCGGGACTGCCGGACGACGGCCCGGTCGCGATCGCGGGCTACTCCCAGGGCGGCGGCGCGTCGGCCGCGGCGGTGGAGCTGCAGCCGAGCTACGCGCCCGAGCTGAACCTCAAGGGCGCCTACGCCGGCGCGGTGCCGGCGGACCTCGCCGAGGTGGCCAAGAACCTCGACGGCCACTACGCGTTCGGGTTCCTGGCGTTCGCGATGGTCAGCATGAACTACGCGTACCCGGAGCTGAACATCCCGGCACTGCTCAACGCCCGCGGCAAGCAGCTGTTCGAGCAGGTCCGGACGGAGTGCACGGTGGAGGCGATCGCCGCGCACGCGTTCACGCACTCGGAGACGCTGACCGCCGACGGGCGGCCGGTGACGGGGTTCCTCGGTGAGGAGCCGTACCGGTCGCGGGTGGCCGAGCAGAAGATCGGGTCGCTGAAGCCGTCGGTGCCGGTGCTGATCGTGCACAGCGCGCTCGACGACATCGTGCCCTACGCGCAGGACCGCGACCTGGGCCGGACGTGGTGCGGCAAGGGCGTGAAGGTGCAGTTCAGCACGACGCTGATCCCGACGCACGTGCTCGCCGCGGTGCGCGCGTTCCCGGAGGCGTTCGCCTGGCTCGAGGGCCGCTTCGCCGGCCAGCCGGCGCCGGTCAACTGCGGCTGGTTCTGACCCCTGCGAAGTCCGTGAAGGCCTCCTTCCCGGCTCTTATGACCGGTAAGGAGGCCTTCACGGCTTGTGGGTCACTTCAGGCCGGTGGCCTCGGACGCGGCGGGGTCGGAGTCCGCGAGGAACGTGCGGCAGCGCTCGTGCTCCTCGGTCTCGCCGATCTTCCCGGCGGCCTTGCCCAGGACGGCGAGGGCGCGCAGGAACCCCTGGTTGGGGCGGTGCGACCACGGCACCGGGCCGAAGCCCTTCCAGCCGGCGCGGCGCAGCTGGTCGAGACCCCGGTGGTAGCCGGTGCGCGCGTACGCGTACGCGGCGACGGTCTCGCCCGCGTCCAGGGCCTTCTCGGCCAGCGAGGCCCACGCCTCGCTGTAGTAGGGGTGTTCGGCGGCGACGGTGGCCGGGTCGTTCCCGGCGTCGAGCGCGGCCTGGGCGGCGGTGTGCTCGGGCAGCAGCGTCGGCTCGGGGCCGAGCAGGTTGTGCGTCATGCCGCCATTGTCTCTCAGAAGAACAGGCTCCCGAGCACCCCGGCACCGGCCAGCACCAGCACGGCGACCAGCACGCCCGCGACAACTCGTTTCGGCATCATGGCGCGACACCTTGCCAAGCCGGGGCGCCCGGAGGCAAGTCGTCCACCCCTACGGGTGAACCCTGGGCGCGAAGCGCCTCCGTTGAGGGTGGCGGCGGGGAAGAAGGTCGGGGGAACCCCGATTTTCGCGTCGTTTGCCACGGTCTTGGCCCACTCGTGACCATGACCGGCCATGATGTCCGGCATGGCCAAGGCAGTCGACGTCCCGGCGGACGTGATCCCGCGCAGCCCGATCGGCAAGACGCGGCTGTTCTTCACGCGGCACTGGCACCGCGGCGCACCGGGGCAGCCGACGCCGGACTGGGTGCTGCGGTTCTGCTACGGGATGTGGCTGACGGCGTTCGCGTTCAAGCTGGTCGGCTCGTCGTGGGACATGTCGTGGCACTTCCGGTGGCTGCGCGACGACCTGGCCCCGCCGCACCTGATCAACACCGTGGGCACGGTGATCATCGTGGTGCTGGTGGCGATCCACAGCTACACGGGCCTGGGCTGCGACAAGCGCTCGCTGCGGCTGATGCAGATCGGCCTGCTGACGTTCCTGGTCGCGGCCCCGCTGGACGTGATCAACCACCGCGTCAACGGCCTCGACCTGACGGCGTGGAGCCCGTCGCACATGATGCTGTACCTCGGCACGGGCATCATGCAGGCAGGCGTGCTCCTCGGCTGGCTGCGGTTCGCGCCGCCGGGGCGCTTCCGGACCGGCGTGCTGCTCGGGCTGTGGGCGTTCTTCCTGGAGAACACGTTCTTCCCGAACGGCCAGCAGGAGTACGGCATCCTCGGCCTGCGGGCGTGGGAGCGCGGGACGCCGGAGGCCGAGCAGTCGCTGCTGGACTTCGCGGCCAACCAGATCGGCCACCCGGTCGACCGGGCCGCGGTGCTGCACTTCACGATGCCGATCCCGGAGTGGGTGTACCCGCTGTGGGGCATCGGGGTCATGGCGTTGATCCTGGCGCTGGCCCGGCACACCCTGGGCCGTCGGTGGTCGGCTTCGTTTGTCGCGCTGGCGTACGTCGCTTACCGGTCGGTGATGTGGCCGCTGCTGCTGGGACTGGGCTTCCCGGTGTCGACGGTGCCGTTCTACCTGCTGTTCGTGGGGCTCGCGGTGGATCTGGCGTTCGCGATGGGCAGCGGGATTCTGCGCGCGGGCGCGGGGGCGCTGCTGGTGACGGCGTTCGGGTACGGGGCGTTCTGGCTGCAGTCGCAGTTCCGGCCCTGGGTCCTGGGTGACGCGCACACGGAGTCGGCACCCCCGGCGGCGTACTGGACGGCGGCGGTGGTGCTGGCCGGGGTGTTCGTCCTGTGGGCGGCGGCCGGTCCGGCTTCGCGCCGCTGGTCGGCGAGGCGAGCGATGCCCGAAACGGTCTGAACACGACGAAGGGGCGGCACTTTCACGTGAAAGTGCCGCCCCTTCGCGCGTGACTACTTCAGCTTCGTCCCCGCCGAGCCCAGCGCCTGGCAGGCCTCCACGACCCGAGCCGCCATGCCGGCCTCCGCGGCCTTCAGGTACGACCGCGGGTCGTACACCTTCTTGTTGCCGACCTCGCCGTCGATCTTCAAGACACCGTCGTAGTTCTTGAAGAAGTGGTCCACGATCGGGCGCGTGAACGCGTACTGCGTGTCCGTGTCGACGTTCATCTTCACCACGCCGTACGACACCGCCTCGCGGATCTCCTCCGGGAGCGAACCCGAGCCGCCGTGGAAGACCAGCTCGAACGGCTTCGAGCCCGCCGGCAGACCCAGCTTCTTCGCCGCCGCCTCCTGGCCGCCCTTCAGGACGTCCGGGCGGAGCTTCACGTTGCCCGGCTTGTACACGCCGTGGACGTTGCCGAACGTCGCCGCCAGCAGGTAGCGGCCGTTCTCGCCCGCGCCCAGCGCGTCGATCGTCTTCAGGAAGTCGCCTTCGGCCGTGTACAGCTTCTCGTTGATCTCCGCCTCGACGCCGTCCTCTTCGCCGCCGACGACGCCGATCTCGACCTCGAGGATGATCTTCGCCGCCGCCGTCTTGGCCAGCAGTTCCTGGGCGATCTCGAGGTTCTCGTCGAGGTCGATCGCCGAGCCGTCCCACATGTGGGACTGGAACAGCGGGTTCTGGCCGTTCTTCACGCGCTCGGCCGAGATCTCGATCAGCGGGCGGACGAAGCCGTCCAGCTTGTCCTTCGGGCAGTGGTCGGTGTGCAGTGCGACGTTCACGCCGTACTTGGCCGCGACGACCTGGGCGAACTCCGCCAGCGCGGTCGCGCCGGTCACCATGTCCTTGACCTTCTGGCCGGACGCGAACTCCGCGCCGCCGGTGGAGAACTGGATGATGCCGTCGCTCTCCGCCTCGGCGAAGCCGCGAATGGCGGCGTTCACGGTCTCGGACGAGGTCACGTTGATGGCCGGGTAGGCGAACTCGTTCGCCTTGGCCCGGTCGAGCATCTCCGCGTAGACCTCGGGGGTGGCGATGGGCATCGTTACTCCTCCTTGGCACAGGGTGGTCCCGACCGCATCGTACGAGGTCGGCCGCCGCCGCACACCGGTCCCCGCGCAGAAACTCTCCCGCACGTGGGATCGGTTCAGAAGGAGTACGTCCGGCCGCCGGGCGGACCGGCGGCCGGACGGAGGTCACATCAGCTCGGCCGCCAGCGCGCGGTACGCCGGCCACGGGTCCTCGTTCAGGACCTGGACGATCACGTGGTCGGCCCCCGCCTCGAGATGCGCCCGCAGCCCGGTCGCGATCGTCGCCGCGTCCCCCTGCAGCGCCAGCGCGTCGACCAGGCGGTCGCTCCCCTCACCTTCGAGGTCGTCGTCGGTGAAGCCGAGTTTCCGCAGGTTGGCGACGTAGTTCGACAGCTGCAGGTAGAACTTCACGGTGTTGCGGCCGATGGCGCGGGTCTCGGTGACGTCGGTGCCGAGGACCACCTTGTGCTCCGGGGCCAGCAGCTTGCCCTCACCGAGGATCTCCCGCGCCTCGCGCGTGTGCTGCGGCGTCACCAGGTACGGGTGCGCGCCCGCCGTGCGGTCGCCCGCCAGCTTGACGACCTTGGGGCCGAGCGCCGCCAGCGCCCGCCCGGCGACCGGGACGCCCGCCGCGTCGAGGCCGTCGAGGTAGTCGACCAGGGCCGCGTACGGCTTCTTGTACTCCTTCGTCGCCTCGCGGTGACCCGCGCCGACGCCCAGCAGGAAGCGGTTCGGGTACTTCCCGGCGATCCGCTCGTACGCCCGCGCGATGTCCGCGGGCGCGTCCTGCCAGATGTTCACGATGCCGGTCGCGATGACCAGGGAATCCGTCGCCGCGAGGAGCTCGTCGACGAAGGCGAGGTCGCCGCCGGGCGAACTGCCCAGCCAGATCGCGCCGTAGCCGAGCTTCTCCGCCTCCGCCGCGAACTTCGCGTCGACCAGGTTGTAGGACCGCCAGATACCGAGGTTGCCCAGTTCGATTGCCATGGAACACTCCAACGCGCGAGACACGGGTTTTCCTCCCGGGTTCGGCAACTAATCTCGGAACCATGACCAAGCTGGGCAATACCGACCTCGACGTGTACGGCCTCAACCTCGGCTGCAACGTCTTCGGCTGGACGGCCGACGAGCCACGGTCCTTCGCCGTCCTCGACGCCTACACGGCGGCCGGCGGCAACTTCCTGGACACCGCCGACCTCTACGGCGGCGGAGGCGGCTCCGAGACGATCATCGGCAACTGGCTGGCCGCGCGCGGCAACCGCGACGACGTCGTCGTGGCGACCAAGGTCGGCCTGTGGGACGGCCGGCCGGGCCTGTCGGCGAAGAACATCCAGGCCGCGGCGGAGGACTCGCTGCGCCGCCTGCGGACCGACCACATCGACCTCTACTACGCCCACCGCGACGACCCGGACACCCCGCTCGAGGAGACCCTGGAGGCGTTCGACGCGCTGGTCCGCGCGGGCAAGGTCCGCTACCTCGGCGCCTCCAACTACACCGCCGGACGGCTCGCCGCCGCACTGTCCATTTCGGACAAGCACGACTTCGCGCGGTACGCCGTGCTGCAGCCGCACTACAACCTCGTCGAGCGGGACTACGAGCGCGACCTCGCGCCGCTCGTCGCGCGCGAAGGCCTCGCGACACTGCCGTACTTCTCCCTCGCGAAGGGCTTCCTCACCGGCAAGTACCGCACGAAGGACGAGCTCGGCGACAGCCCGCGCGCCGCCCGTGCCGCGTCCTATTTGGACAACGGCGGCGAGCGCGTCCTGGCCAAGCTCGACGAGGTCGCGAACGCCCACGGCGTCTCGGTCGCCACGGTCTCGCTCGCCTGGCTGCGGCAGCAGCCGACGGTCGCCGCGCCGATCGCCAGCGCCCGGACACCGGAGCAGCTCACCGACCTGATCGCATCGGTCACCCTCGACCTGACCCCAGCGGAGATAGCCGAGCTTTCACGTGAAAGCTAACTTACCGCATGGTAGCTTACTGCGGGTAAGTTGAGGTACGGTGCCTCCAAGCGACGTCTAGGAGGCACCGTGGCCAACCCGTTTTCGCTGCTCAGCGGCACCAAGAAGGTCGACGGCAAGGTCGTGCTGATCACCGGCGCGGCCCGCGGCATCGGCGCCGGGCTGGCCGAACGGCTCGCCGCCCGCGGCGCGAAGGTCGCCCTGGTCGGACTCGAAGCCGAGGAGCAGCAGAAGGTCGCCGACCGGATCGGCCCGAACGCGAAGTCCTGGGAAGCCGACGTCACGAGCTGGGACGCGCTGGAGAAGGCGACAGCGAGCGTCGTCGAGCACTTCGGCGGGATCGACATCGTCATCGCCAACGCCGGCATCGCGACCGCGGGCTTCGTCCGCTCGGTCGACCGGGGCGCGTTCGAGAAGGTCATCGAGGTCGACCTGCTCGGCGTCTGGCGCACGTTCCGCGTCACGCTCCCGCACGTCATCGAGCGCAAGGGCTACCTGCTCGCCATCTCCAGCCTCGCCGCGATCACGCACGCGCCGGGCATGGCGAACTACGCCGCCGCGAAGGCCGGCGTCGAGGCGTTCTCGAACAGCCTCCGCGCCGAGGTCGCCCACCTGGGCGTGAAGGTCGGCGTCGCGCACCCGACGTGGATCCGCACCGACCTCGTCGAAAGCGCCGACGCGCACCCGGTGTTCGGCAAGCTCCGCGCGTCGATGCCCGGCCTGATCGGCAAGACGTACCCGCTGGACGTCGCTCTGGACGACCTCGAAGCAGGCATCCTCAAGCGTGCCCGGACCATCCACGTGCCGCGCTGGGTCGGCGGGCTCAAGCTGTTCCGCGCGTTCCTGCCGCCGGTCATCGAGCTCGGTTCGCGCACCCGGGTACCGTCGGCGGACAAGGCCGCGCTGGCCGACATCGAGGCGCGCGGCGCCTTCGAGTCGGCGGTCACCGGCCACGGCGGGCGGGCCGCCACCAAGGGGTGAGCATGTCCCGTCGCGACCAGATCAGGATGACCGAGGACGAGGTTCGCGCGTACCTCGCCGAGCAGAAGGTCATCAACGTCGCCAGCATCGGCCCGAACGGCCGCCCGCACCTCGCGCCGCTCTGGTACTTCCCGCACGAAGACGGCGTCGCGACGTGGACGTACGGGACGTCGCAGAAGGCGAAGAACTTCCGGCGGCTGCCGGAGGCGACCGTGCTGGTCGAGGACGGCGACAGCTACGAGAAGCTCCGCGGCGTCTCGTTCGAGGCCGACGTCGAGATCGTCGAGGACACCGCCGAGGTCACCCGGATCGGCACCGCGCTGCTGCAGCGGTATTCGGGTGCCAAACCGGGCGACCCGGCACCGGCCGAGATGAACGCCTTCATCGCCGGTCAGGCCGCCAAGCGCATCGGGCTGGTCTTCAAGCCGACGAAGGTCGCCAGCTGGGACCACGGCAAGCTCGGCGGGACGTACTAGCGAGTAAGGGGTACTTCCAAGTAACTGTTACCTGAGGTAACGTCATCTGGGCAGCATCCTCGACGCAGCGGAGGCCGACAGATGACCGAGCGGTTCAAGGTCGTGATCGTGGGCACCGGGTTTTCCGGGCTCGGCCAGGCGATCCAGCTCGAAAAGGCCGGCATCCGGGACTACGTGCTCCTGGAGAAGGCCACCGAGGTGGGCGGCACCTGGCGCGACAACTCCTACCCCGGGTGCGCGTGCGACGTGCAGTCGCACATGTACTCGTTCTCGTACGAGCAGAACCCGGGCTGGTCACGGTCGTTCTCGCCGCAGCAGGAGATCTTCGACTACCTCAAGGGCGTCGCGGACAAGTACCGGCTGCGCGAGAAGATCCGGTTCGGCGTCGAGCTGACCGGCGCCCACTGGGACGAGAAGGAGCGCCGCTGGACGGCGACCACCAGGGACGGCCGCGAGTTCGTCGCGCAGTTCCTCGTCTCCGGCGTCGGCGGCCTGCACATCCCGCAGATCCCCGAGCTGCCCGGGATCGCGAACTTCCAGGGGCAGACCTGGCACTCCGCGCGCTGGAACCACGAGTACGACCTGCGTGGCAAGCGGGTCGCCGTGGTCGGCACCGGCGCCAGCGCCGTCCAGTTCGTCCCGCGGATCGCGCCCGACGTCGCCGAGCTGACCCTGTTCCAGCGGACGCCGCCGTGGATCATGCCCAAGCCCGACCACGCGATGCCGGAGTGGGCGCAGACGCTGTTCAAGCGCGTCCCAGGCACCCAGCGGGCCTATCGCAACGCGCTGTACTGGCTCCTCGAAGCGCGCGCCATCGGCTTCAACGGCCACCCGGCGATCATGAAGGCCGGCGAGCTGATCGCGAAGCGGAACATCGCGAAGGGCATCAAGGACCCCGCGCTGCGCGAGAAGGTCACGCCGGACTACACGATGGGCTGCAAGCGCGTCCTGATCTCCAACGACTACTACCCGGCGCTGGACCGGCCCAACGTCGACGTCGTCACCGCCGGGATCAAGGAGGTCAGGGCGCACTCGATCGTCGACTCCGCCGGCGTGGAGCACGAGGTCGACGCCATCATCTACGGCACCGGCTTCAAGGTCACCGACGCGCTGGAGTACCTCGACATCACCGGCGTCGACGGCCGCAACCTCGCCAAGGAGTGGGCGGCCGAGGGCATGCGGACGCACAAGGGCATCACCGTGTCCGGCTACCCGAACCTGTTCTTCCTGCTAGGCCCGAACACCGCGCTCGGCCACAACTCCGTCGTGTTCATGATCGAGTCGCAGGCGCGGTACGTCGTCGACGCCATCAAGCTCGCCGGCTCGCGCGGCGCCGCGGCGCTCGACGTCCGGCCGGGCGTGCAGGAGGAGTTCCAGCGCGAGATCCAGGACAAGCTGGTCAAGGGCGTCTGGACGCAGGGCGGCTGCAAGAGCTGGTACCTCGACGCCCAGGGCGTGAACCGGACGATCTGGCCCGGCTTCACCTGGCGCTACTGGCTCGAAACGCGCAAGGTCGACCCGGCCGACTACGAGCTGACCGGGCGAGCTTTCACGTGAAAGCTCGGCACCGCCTATGACTCCGCGGGCAGCCAGGCGCCGATCACCGGCTTGAACTCGCGGACGGTCCGCTGGGCGATGACCCCCTCCAGGAAGTACGGGTCCCGGTCGATCGTCTCCTTCAGGTGCGCCTCGTCGTCGGCCTGGTAGAGCGTGATGCCGCCGGTGCCGTCGCCCAGCGGGCCGGCGACCGCGACCCGGCCCTGTTCGGCCAGCTTGACCAGGAATTCGCGGTGGCGGGGCCGCACCTCCTGCAGCTTCTCCTGGACGTAGGTGATTTCGACGAGGAACCAGGCCATGTGGATCTCCGGGGTCGTGCGCGGGCGGGACGGAGCCGACGCTACCCGCGTCACGGTCGCGTCCCGGCATCCGATCTGTGGCGGGGGCAGGTGAACCCGATAGGCTTGGCATGCGTCAGTACCTGTGTGAGCGCTGTGAATACCGTGAACCTGCTGACGCGGCACACCGTGCAAGCCGGGGTCGAGAACAGGCAGGGGTTCATGCTCGAGGGCAATGCGGAACGCAGCGTCGAGGCGACCCTCGGCCACCTGCGGGTCATGGACGGTCCGGCTCCGGCGCAGACCGCCGCGCCACTGACCCTCGAAGACCTCTACCGCCAGCACCGCATGCGGCTGGTCCGGCTGGCGATCCTGCTGGTCGACGAGCCCGCGACAGCGGAAGACGTCGTCCAGGAGGCCTTCACCGGCCTGCACCGCAACTGGGGCAGGCTCCGGGACGCCGCGGCCGCGGTCGGCTACCTGCGCACCGCGGTGGTCAACGGGTCGCGCAGCGTGCTGCGCCGCCGCAAGACCGCCCGCGAGTACGTGCCGCCGCACGCGGTGAACGCGCGGTCCGCCGAGAGCCTCGCGATGCTCTCGAGCGAGCACCAGGCCGTGGTCAGCGCGCTGTCCAAGCTGCCGCCCCGCCAGCGGGAAGTGCTGGTCCTGCGTTACTACGGTGGGCTGAGCGAGGCCGAAATCTCTGAGGCCGCGGGCATCTCCAAGGGTACCGTTAAATCGACCGCCAGCCGGGCGCTCGAGGCACTCCAGAAGGCCATGCAGACGCCGCAGTGACCCGGGTGGACCATTCCAGTCACTGAGTCGTATCACCATGCTTGGTCCAGACCAATATATGCTGGGGCGCGTGAGAGGCGCCGGAGATTTCGTGATCATGGGCGGCCGGGTCGCCGCCCCGGACCGTGTACTCGACGACGGCTGGCTGGCCGTCTCCGACGGGCGGATCGCCGGCGTGGGTTCCGGGACCCCGCCGTCCGGCGAGCACGTGGACGTCGGTGGGGCGCTGGTCGTCCCCGGGTTCATCGACACCCACTGCCACGGCGGGGGAGGTGCTTCGTTCACCTCCCTCGATCCCGGGGAACTCCTGACGGCGGTGCGAGCGCACCGCCGTCACGGCACCACGACCATGCTCGCCAGCCTGGTCTCCGACCCGGTCGACATCCTGCGTGAGCAGGTCGCCGCGCTGCGTGAGCTCGTCCAGGACGGCGAGGTCGCGGGCATCCACCTGGAGGGGCCGTTCATCTCGAAGGCCCGCTGCGGGGCGCACGACCCGGAGACGCTGCTCGAGCCGGACACCGGCACGGTCGAGAAGCTCCTGCGCGCGGGCCAGGGCGCGATCCGGATGGTCACCATCGCCCCCGAGCTGCACGGCGGCGTGAAGGCCGTCCGCCAGCTGGCCGAGTCCGGCGTCATCGCGGCCATCGGGCACACCGACGGCGTCGAAGAGCAGCTGCTGCCGGCGATCGACGCGGGCGCGACCGTCGCGACCCACCTGTTCAACGGCATGCGGCCGCTGCACCACCGCGAGCCCGGCCCGATCGGGGCGCTGCTGGACGACGAGCGCATCACGATCGAGCTGATCTGCGACCTGGTGCACCTGCACCCGACGGTGGTGCGGCTGGCCGCGAAGCACGCGGGCCGCGACCGGACGGTCCTGATCACGGACGCGATGTCGGCCACCGACGCCGACGACGGCCGCTACACGCTGGGCCGCCTCGAGGTCGACGTGCACGACGGCGTCGCCACCCTCGCCGACAACGGCTCCCTGGCCGGCAGCACCCTGACGATGGACACCGCCTTCCGCAACCTGGTCCGGGGTGCGAAACTCGGCATTCTCGACGCGGTGCACGCGACGTCGCAGCGGCCCGCGGAGCTGCTCGGCATCGCCGACCGCACGGGGATGCTGTGCTCCGGTTACCAGGCCGACCTCGTGGTCCTCGACGACGACCTGCGGCCGGCGAAGGTGCTGCGCCGGGGTGAGTGGGTCGCCGAGGTCGGAACGGCTACCTTGAGTACCTAGGTTTTGGCACGAGCGGACGGGCGGAGATGAGCGAGCCGAAGGACCCCGAGCAGCTGCTGGCGGACGCCCTTCGCGCGCAAGCCGTCTTCGCCCCCTCAGCGGCGCCTGAGCCGAGCACGAATGCTGTTCCCACCAGCTCGATCAACGAGCTGCCGTCGGCGTACGGGCTGCTGTCGGGGGCCAGCGCGGACTCGCTGGAACGCGAGCGAGCGGCCCTCGACGCGGTGTCCGACGCGCCCACGGCGTTCGCCCCGCCACCGCCGCCACGTGCGTCGGCGCAGCTGCCCGCGTACTGGATCTTGCTGCTGGCCGTGCTGCTGGGCCTCGCCGCGGGGTCCGTGGTGGGCCTGCTGACGCTGGTCTGACGGGTCTCAGAAACGACTCAGGGTGACCCTGTACCGTTTTCGGGGTGATTCTCGCCCAGAGCACGGTCAACACGATGTCGCTGCTGCCGTCATGGCTGGACCCGCAGCACCTGCTGAGCGGCCTGACGGTGCCGGTCATCGCGGTGCTGTGCCTGATCATCTTCATCGAGAGCAGCATCTTCCCGGTGCTGCCCGGTGACTCCCTGCTCTTCACGGCGGGCCTGTTCATCGCGAACGGCACCCTCGACGCGCCGTTGTGGCTGGTCTGCGTGCTGGTGACGGTCGCGGCGCTGCTCGGCAACGTCGTCGGCTACTACATCGGCTACTTCGTCGGGCCCAAGCTGTTCAACCGGCCGGACTCGAAGTTCTTCAAGCGCGAGTACGTCGACAAGACACACGAGTTCCTGGAGAAGCACGGCCCGAAGGCGGTCGTCCTGGCCCGGTTCGTGCCGTTCGTGCGGACGTTCATCACGTGGATCGCGGGCATCGGCCGCATGGACCCGAAGCGCTACTTCACGTACACGGTGCTCGGCGGCATCCTGTGGGCCGCGGGCATCACGATCCTGGGCTCGCTGCTGGGGAACATCTCGTTCATCCGCAACAACGTCGACGCGATCTTCGTGCTGATCGTGCTGGTGTCGGTGGTCCCGATCGGGCTCGAGTACCTCAAGTCCCGGCGCGAGAAGAAGGCCGCCGTCGCCGAGGCCGACCCCGAGGTCACGCAGCGGATCCCGCGCATCAAGGACTGAGCGCCGAGGGCTGGGCCGCCCGAAACTGTCGTACCCCCGCGGTAACGTGAAATCCGGGGGTCCCCCTGGGCGGGTGACCTCTGTTCGCGCAGGTCAAGTGGCCCACCACCCCGAAGCCGGAATTGTGACTACGGCTTCGGATCGGGGTTGCGGGGAGGGGTCTGGGTGGAGCGCAAGCCTCGCCTCAGCGTGCGCCCGCCTGCACCTGCCATGTCCTGAACGAGTCGTTCATGTCGTCGGAGGACATGAACGAGTCGTTCAGGACACCGCGGAACCGGCCGGCTCAGGGCATCGAGAACATCGAGCCCGGGTTGAACAGGTTCTCCGGGTCGAGGGCCTGCTTGATCTGCCGGTGCACCCGCATGCCGACCGGCCCGATCTCGCGTTCCAGCCACTCGCGCTTGATCTTGCCGATGCCGTGCTCGCCCGTCACCGTGCCGCCGAGGGACAGGGCGACTTCGAGGATGTCGTCGAACGCGCGGCGGGCTCGGGCGAACTCCTCCGCGTCGCCCGGCTGGTAGACGATCGTCGGGTGCATGTTGCCGTCGCCCGCGTGGCCGACCACCGCGATGCGGAGGCCGACCTCTTCGCTGATCTTCTCGCAGCCGTGGATCAGCTCGGCGATCCGCGTCCGCGGGACGCAGACGTCGTCGGTCAGCCAGACGCCGTACATCTCCAGCGCGGTCAGCACCACCCGGCGGACCTGCAGCAGCATCCGGCCTTCTTCGAGGTCCTCGGTCGTGTACGCCAGGTCCGCGTCGCAGTCGACGCAGATCTGCTCCAGTGCCGCCAGCTCGCGGCGGGCGACCTCGCCGCCCGCGTCCGACTGGCCCAGCAGCAGCGCCCGGCAGTCCGAACCCGCGCCGAGGTCGGTCTTGAGGTACGTCTCGGCCGCCTTGATCGACGACGCGTCCATGATCTCCAGCAGCGACGGCACGAGCCCCTCGCGGACGACTCGCGCCACGGCCTCCCCGGCGGCTTCGGTGGTGCTGAAGCCCGCGACGAGCGTCGCCGGTGCCTGCGGCAGCGGCTTGAGCTGCACCGTCGCCTGCGTGATGACGCCGAGGGTGCCCTCGCTGCCGACGAACAGCCGCGCGAGGTCGTAGCCGGCGACGCCCTTGACCGTGCGGCGGCCCGTCTTGAGCAGTGAGCCGTCCGCCAGCACGACCTCCAGGCCGAGGACCGAGTCGGTCGTCACGCCGTACTTCACGCAGCAGAGGCCGCCGGCGTTGGTGGAGAGGTTGCCGCCGATCGTGCACCAGTCGTAGCTGGACGGGTCCGGCGGGTAGAACAGGCCCTGCTTCTCGACGGCGTTGCGGAAATCCAGGTTGACGACGCCCGGCTGCACGACGGCGAGCCGGTTGCCCGGGTCGATCTCCACGATCCGGTCGAGCTTGGCCAACGACAGCGTGACGCACCCGTCGATGGCGTTCGCCGCGCCGGACAGGCCGCTGCCCGCCCCGCGCGGCACGATCGGCACCTTGGCCTCGGCGCACGCCTTGACGACCGCCTGCACCTGCTCGACGTTCGCCGGCAGCACCACCGCCAGCGGCCGGCCCGACGGCGCCAGCGGCATCATGTCGCGGGCGTAGGACGCGGTGACGTCGGAATCGGTGAGCACGGCGCTCTTGCCGAGCAAGTCGCGGAGCCGGCTGACAAAAGCTTCGTTGCCCATGACCCGATGGTAAGCCCGGTGAGTCCGCAGTGCGGAAAGATTCTTTCGAATCCAACTCTTGCGGACCAATCCCGGGAAGCGGTCAGCGGACCAGGCCCAGCAGCTTCTCGACGTGGATGGTCAGCAGGACCCGCTGGTCGGTGACCATGGCCTGGCGGTACTCGGCCCAGTCCGGGTGCTCGCCCGCGGCCCGCCGGTAGTAGTCCACGAGCGCCTCCACCGTCGCGTCGTCCGGCGCGGCCGCCGGAGGCGTCAGCTCCGCGCGTCCCTCCACGACCGCGTAGCTCCAGCCGTCCTCGCTGCCCACGTGGTAGGTCACCCGCGGGTCGCGCCGCATGTTCCTGGTCTTCGCCCTGGTCTCGGTGACCGACGCGATGATCGTGCCCGCGTCGGCGTCGTAGAGGTGCGTGATGGTGGAGAGCTGGGGCCGGCCGTCGCGGCGGATCGTGGCCAGGACGCCGTGGCTGCGCTTGGCGATGAAGTCCTTCAACGCTGTGTCGTCGGTCATACCCGTTCCAACCCGTGGCCGCCGCCTTTGTTCCGTGGGCCCGAGCGAAATCTGCTTGCATATGACAACTAAAGTGTGTTGCACCACAACACGAGGTACTCCGCTTGCATAACCGCTAGTGAAGGCACATCCTTGCCTGAGGCAACTAGTTGCAGCCGCCAACCAACGCCTTCGAAGGATCACCCATGGCACCGAACAACGCCACCGCCCGGCCCACGGCCGAACTCGACCTCGCCGACCAGCTCGGTCATGAGCTCGTCCGCCTGGTCCGTCTGATCAACAAGGCGAAGTCGCAGGTGTCGAAGCAGGGTCCGGACGGCATCGAACGGGCGGCGTACGCGATCCTCTTCACCCTCATCCACGAGGGCCCGCAGCGGACCAGCAAGCTGGCCGAGTCGCTCCACTCCGAGATCTCCACGATCAGCAGGCAGTCGAGCTCCCTGGTCCAGCACGGCCTGGTCGAACGCCAGGCCGACCCGGAAGACGGGCGGGCCTGCCTCCTCGCGCCGACGGCCGAGGGCATGCGGGTGTTCGAAGAGAACCGCAAGAAGCGCAACCAGTGGCTGGCCGAAGTACTCGGGGACTGGACCGAAGGGGAGATCCAGACCCTGAACCGGCTCTTCGGCCGGCTCAACACAGGTATCGAGAACCACTCTCCACAGCTGGCCGACGCGCAGCCGTCCGCCAGTGCTCCGGCCAAGGGGGCCAACGCATGAGTTCCACCACAGAAGCACCGCTGCAAGCCGAGGTGAAGCAACCACCGCGGCTGAGCCACCGCCAGATCGTCACGATCCTGAGCGGCCTGATGTGCGGCATGTTCCTCGCCGCGCTCGACCAGACGATCGTCGGCACGTCGATCGTCAAGATCGCCAACGACCTGCACGGCTTCGACCTGCAGGCCTGGGCGACCACGGCGTACCTGATCACCTCGACGATCGTCACGCCGATCTACGGCAAGCTGTCCGACATCTACGGCCGCAAGCCGTTCTACCTGACCGCGATCGCGATCTTCGTCGCCGGTTCGGCCGCCTCGACGTTCGCGACGTCGATGTACGAGCTGGCCGCGTTCCGCGCGGTGCAGGGCCTCGGCGCCGGTGGCCTGATGTCGCTGGCCATGACCATCCTCGGCGACATCGTTCCGCCGCGTGAGCGAGCCAAGTACCAGGGTTACATCCTGGCCGTGTTCGGCCTGTCGACCGTGCTCGGCCCGGTGCTGGGCGGCTTCTTCGCGGGCATCGACACGCTGGCCGGCCTGCACGGCTGGCGCTGGGTCTTCCTGATCAACGTGCCGATCGGCGTCGTCGCGCTGTTCGTCGTGGCCAAGGTCCTGAACGTGCCGCACGAGCGCCACGACCACAAGATCGACTGGTGGGGCGCGCTCACGCTGATCGTCGCGGTCGTGCCGTTCCTGATCGTGGCCGAGCAGGGCCAGAAGTGGGGCTGGGGCGACCAGAAGGCCATCTGGTGCTACGTCATCGGCGGCGTCGGCGTCATCGCCTTCATCGTCGTCGAACAGCTGATGAAGGACGCCGCGCTGATCCCGCTGCGGCTGTTCAAGAACTCGACGTTCACCGTGGCGATCATCGGCGGTGTCATCGTCGGTGTCGCGATGTTCGGCGCGATCACGATGATCCCGCAGTTCATGCAGGTGGTGCAGGGTTACACGCCGACCGAGTCCGGTCTGCTGATGCTGCCGCTGATGGCCGGCATCATGACCAGCTCGATCGTGTCCGGCCGGCTCACCGGGACGACCGGGCGCTACAAGATCTTCCCGATCGTGGGCACCATCCTGATCGCCGGCGGCGCGTTCTTCTTCGCGCAGGTCAAGTACGACTCGCCGCTGTGGCACCCGCTGGTCGCGGCCGCCATCATCGGCCTCGGCCTCGGCCAGTGCATGCAGACGCTGATCATCGCGGTGCAGAACGCCGGCCCGCGCAGCGACATGGGCGTCTCGACCGCGTCGGCGACGTTCTTCCGCCAGATCGGTGGTACCGCGGGTGTCGCGATCTTCCTGACCGTCCTGTTCAACACCCTGATGCCCAACATCACCAAGGCGTTCGGCGGTCACCTGCCGGCCGGCGCCGGTGCGAACATCGGCAACCTGTCCGAGAACACCAGCGTGATCCAGACCCTGCCGGAGGCGATCCGGACGCCGATCCTGGTCGGCTTCACCGAGTCGATCACCACGGTGTTCTACATCGCGGGTGCGGTGGCCCTGCTGGCGACCGTGGTCCTGCTGTTCATGAAGGAGATCCCGCTGACCAACGCGGCCCCGGCCGCGGCGGCCATGGAGGGCGGCGAAGCGCTGCTGGAGGACCACGCGGACGAGCCGACCGAGATCGTCGAGCCGGTGCGTCCCGTCGACCGTGAGCCGGCCCTGGTCGGCGGCGGCAAGCACGCGCTCAGCACCAACGGGCACGGCGACTACCAGGCCGTGTCGGGCGCGCTGCCGATCACGAACTCCGTCGCGGACTCCGAGGTCGACGTCCCCGTCGGCACGGGCGGGGTGCCGGTGACCGGGCACGTCCGGCGTCAGGACGGCAGCCACGTGCCGGGTGCCGCGCTGACCCTGATCGACCAGCGCGGCCGCCAGGTCGCGCGGGCCACCGGCGGCGCGGACGGCAGCTACTCGGTGCCGAGCCAGGGCCCGGGCGCGTACGTCCTCATCGTGTCCGCGCACGGCCACCAGCCGCAGGCCTCCAGCGTCGTGATCAGCAACGGCCCGGCGACCGTCGACGTCACGCTCACCGGGTCCGGCGAGCTGACCGGCACCGTGAAGGCGGCCACGACCGGCGAGCCGCTGGCGAACGTCACCGTGACGCTGACCGACAGCCGCGGCGAGGTGAACGGCGCGTTCATCACGACCGCGGACGGCACCTACGCCTTCGTCGGGGTCGGCGCCGGGGCGTACACCCTGGTCGCCAGCGGCGCGGGCTACCGGCCCTTCGCGGTGACGCTCACCGTGCCCGACAGCGGCGTGCTGCGCCACGACGTCGAGCTCGCCAGCTCGGTGCTGCTCACCGGCACCGCGCGGACCGAGGGCGACCGGGTGGTGCCGGACGCGCGGATCACCGTGCTCGACGCCGAAGGCAACGTGGCCGCGGTCGCGCGGACGGACGGCGAAGGCCGGTACGTGGTGAGCGACCTGCCCGCGGGTGCGTACACCGTGGTCGCGAGCGGCTACCCGCCGGCGACCAGCCAGGTGGAGCTGACCGGCGGCGAGGCGGGCCACGACGTCCGGCTGAGCTACGACCAGGCCCTCGACGAGCTGGTCGACCGGTCATGACCGGCTTGCGCGCGACCTTCCGCACGGCCGAGGGCTGGGTGGTGGAGCACGCGGTGCTCACCGTCACCGACCCGGCCGGGCGGCAGGTCGCCCGCCAGGCCGCGGACGTCCGCGGGGAGGTCGTCACCGACGCCCTCCCGGCGGGCGTCTACACCGCCGTCGTGACCGCGGCCGGGTACACCCCGGTCGCCCGGACGACGCACATCGCTTCGGACGGCAGCGGCTCGCTCGGCGACGTCGTGCTGACCCCGGTCGCCGAGGCGGTCGACCTGCCACCGGCCGGGCCGTGGGTGATCGACCCGGTGCACTCGTCGGTCGTCGCGACCGCGCGGCACATGGGCATCGCGAGCATCAAGGCGCGGTTCCCGGACCTGTCCGGCCGGATCGAGATCGGCCGGCCGGCCGAGCGGTCGTCGGTACACGCCGAGATCAAGGCGGCCAGCGTCGAGACCGGCATCAAGATGCGCGACGACCACCTGCGCTCGCCGGACTTCCTCGACGTCGACGTGCACCCGGTGATCGCGTTCACCAGCACGGGAATGCGGCCGCGCGGGGTGGACTCGTGGACGCTGCAGGGCGAGCTCACGCTGCACGGCGAGCGCCGTGAGATCGAGCTGGAGCTCACCTACGGCGGCTGGGGTCCGGACCCGTGGGGCGGCGTGCGCGCCGCGTTCCACGCCGAAACGACGCTGCACCGCAACGACTTCGCGATCAACTACAGCGCGCTGGCCCGCGCCGGCGTCGCGGTGGTCGGCACGACCGTGAAGATCGAGCTGGACATCGAAGCGGTGCAAGGCGAGTCCCTGCCGCAGTTCTGAGGTTCCATAGTCCGTGAAGGCCTCCTTACCGGCTTTTACAGCCGGTAAGGAGGCCTTCACGGCTTGTTGGTCCTGGGGCTCGATTTGAGCGTTCGCCGTGGGGTGTTCACCTGGGCCACGTAGGCTCCCGGTGTGAACGTCGTGAGCATCGAGGCCGCGGGCGTCGGCGTGAGCTGGCTGGACACCGCCGGACCGCTGCTCGTCTGGGTGATCGTGCTGAGCTTCGTGCTGGTCGAGTGCGCGTTGATCATCGGGCTGTTCCTGCCCGGCGACTCGCTGCTCTTCGGGGCCGGCGTGGTGCTGGCGCAGCACGGTTCGGACGCGAACGCGTGGTTCCTGTCGGGCGCCGCGCTGATCGTCGCCGTCCTCGGCAACCAGATCGGCTACTACATCGGGCGCGGCAGCGGCACCAAGCTCATCGCGCGCCGCGACGGGAAGGTGCTGAACCGGCACAACCTCGAGCGCGCGCAGCGGTTCCTGGACCGCAAGGGCTTCTTCGCGATCGTGGCGGCCCGGTGGATCCCGTGGATCCGCACACTGGCCCCGCTGATCGCCGGCGCCGCCCGGATGGACCCGCGCCGGTTCCTGCTGGCCACCACGCTCGGCGGGCTGCTCTGGGTGCCGACGCTCGTGCTGCTCGGCTACTACGGCGCCGGGCTGCTCGACGCGCTGCCGTGGGTCAAGACGGCCGCGCTGTGGCTCAGCATCGCGTTCTTCGTGTTCGGCACCGGGTACGGCGTGCTGCGCTACCGCCAGGAGATGCGCCGTCCCGTGGACGACCGGGACGACGCGCGAGCGTGACTTCTACAGCTGCGGGTCCGCCCAGATCTCGAGCTGGATGCCGTCGGGGTCGCGGAAGACGATGACGCGCGAGCCTTCGAAGGTGCGTGACGGCGCGACCGGCCGGTAGGAGACGCCGAACTCGGCGAGCCTGCTCTCCCATTCGGCCAGCTCGGCGGCTGTGTGCACCCGGAACGCGACGTGGTCGAGCCCGGTCCGGCGTTCGTCGAACCCCCGCCTGCCGGTGTCCGCGTGCTGCACCAGCACCACGGAGAACTCGTCCCCGGCGGACCGCAGCACGACCTTCCGCAGTCCCGTGTCCGGCTCTTCGCGCCGGGTGACCTCCTCGAGGTCGAGGACACGCACGTACCACGGCACGCTGCGGTCCACGTCGGTCACGGTGAGCGCGAGGTGGTGCACGGACATCAGTTTGGCCATGGCTTCCGAAGCCGTCCTTTCTCGTGGCGGCTTCCCAGAGTTGCACAGCCCCCGGCCACCGAAACCGAGGTGACCAAGTTCCCGTCCGATCGTGATCTCGCCGTCTCCGGCCGTCCCAGCAGACGGACGGAATCCACCGGCGGTCACCCCCGTCTCACGGATGGTGACCGCCGGTGACGATCACCGGGTGAGCAGGCGCATCCGGCCTTCCTCGTGGATGCGCTTGGTCGTCACCCGGTCGGGATAGCAGCGGGTGAACATGTTCGTGAAGTGCGTGCCGTAGTGGATGCGGTCGTCCCCGCCGTCCAGCGGGCGGACGGTGGTGCCGAACGACGGCTCGTGGAAGTACGCGAGCGTGTAGCGCTCCCGCGTCGCCAGCCGGACCTTGTGCGGGGTCGACAGCAGCCTGCCGCCGGTCAGGAACTGCATGATGTCGCCGGGGAAGACGGTGAACACCCGCGGCTCGGGCTCGACGAAGTGCCACGGCTCGTCGTCCTGGTACATCCCGGCCGTGCTCTCCTCGGGCAGCCAGTTGCGCCGGCGGGGTTCCCCGGGCACCGGCGGCCGGATGAAGAGCCCGCCGACGTCGTCCTGCGCGGCGATCACGAGCAGGCCGTAGTCGGTGTGGGCGCCGATGCCGCGTTCGGTGGTCGCGGACCGGGCGGGGAACCGCAGCACGCGCATGTGGTGCCAGCCGTCCCGGGTGAGCCGGGTCAGCCGGTCGATCTCCACGCCCAGCCCGAGCGCGACGAGCCGCAGGAGCTTCTCGCCGGTTTCGCCGACCTCCTGCAGGTAGGCGCGCATCGCCGTCCGGTAGTCGTCGTCCGGCCACGGAACCGGCCCGTGGCACGGCCAGCCTTCGGTGACGCGGGCGTCGGTGAGCGGCACGTCCGGGCACACCGTGAAGATCTCGGAGAAGTCGGCTTCGCCCGCGGTCACTTCTTCGCCGGAAGCGATGTAGCCGCTGTAGGTCAGGTCGCTGACGAACTTCGCCTTCTCCGGCAAGGACCTGGCGAAGAACCGGCGGCTTTCGGTAAGCGCTTCCCGAGTGATCCGGTCCTGCTCCGCGGTGGCGGCGACCTGGAAGATCCCGTCGGTCTCCCAGGTGCGGACCAGCTGACGGCCCAGTATCCGATCGACGGTCGTCCCGCTCACCGAAGCGGGGAGCTCGAAAGTACGCATTTCCTGTTCACCTTTCGCGCGGTTTCGGAAGCCCTCACCACACGAAGCACCGGAAACGCCGGTTCAGAACGATCAGCGGCCGCCGCCCACGTCGAGCACCGCCCCGGCGGTGAAGGACGCGGCCGGCGAAAGCAGCCACAGCACGGCTTCGGCGATCTCGGCCGGTTGCCCGGCACGCCCCATCGGAATCAGCCGCGCGAACTTCTCGAGCCGGTCCGGCAGCCCGGCGGCCTCGTGCAGTCCAGTGTGCACCATCCCGGGCGCGACAGCGTTGACACGAATTCCCTCGCCCGCGACTTCCTGCGCGAGCCCGAAGGTCATCGTGTCGACGGCGGCCTTCGACGCGGCGTAGTGCACCCATTCCCCGGCCGACCCGGTGCGCGCGGCCGTCGACGAGATGTTGACGATGGCGCCGCCCGTCCCGCCGTACCGCGTCGACATCCGGCGAACCGCCTCCCGGCAGCACAGGAAGACCCCGGTGACGTTGACGTCGAGGGTCCGCCGCACGACATCGACGTCGTACTCGTCGAGCCGGCCGGGCGTGTTCCCGGTGACCGCGGCGTTGTTGACCAGGCTGGTCACCCGGCCGAGTTCCGCCGCCGCGTCGAACAGGGCGTGGACGTCGTCCTCGCGGGAGACGTCGGCGCGGACGGCGAGCGCCTGACGGCCTTGCGCCCGAACCCGCTCGGCGACGGCTTCGGCGGGCGCGGGATCTCCGGAGAAGTTGACGACGACGTCGTAGCCGCGGCGGGCGGCCAGCTCGCAGATCGCCGCGCCGATCCCGCGGCTGCCGCCCGTGACGATGAGCGTTCCGGTCATGAACGCCAGTCAACCAGGCCTTCACGTGAGGTCATCGGCACCCGATCGGGTCATCCACGCCACCGAAGCGAGCCCCTGGATCACCATGATCAAGACTCGGTGTAGCCTCACCCGATCTTGTCAAAAGACGGGCACATCGCCCCTTGAAGTCGGAGAATCCCACCATGGCGAAGTTCGGCGGAGAAAGCGGCAACTAGGGTTCTCGACCCTGTCGCGGCGGGGCACTGGTCGCCGATCAGTGCCTGCTCTCCTTGACTTGCAGCATCATTCCGACACGCCTGTTCAACGGGATGTCCACACCTTCGAACACGAACTCGTGGCATCCCTTGTCCACGCGCGTGGACAACGAGAACTGGGGGTCCGACATCTCGAATCCGATGGGCGAGAAGTGTGCGTCCAGGCCCCTCGGCAACACGACCACGTAAGACGCGTAGTCGACCGGCGCCGCCTTGGTGAAGGTGAAGAAGAACGAGTCGGTCTTGCGCATCATGAGCGGCAGAGATTTTCCCGGCCAGTGCCACGATATCCGCAACTTCAGCTTCGTACCCGACGGTACCGGCCGGTGCAGATGGTAGATGACATCAAGCCTGCCATCGAGCTCCCACGTGGTGGTGACCTCCGAGTCCGGTACGCGGGCACCGTTGTCCTGCAGGAGATGGACATCGATCTTCGTCTTCTTCCAGTATTTGGCCGGCTGTTGCCAGCCGGCCTTGAACTTGAACTGCAAGAAGTAGATCGCTTTTTTCACGGTCACCAGCTCGATGGCCACCTCGCCGTCGGTGTCGCCGTTCTCCGCGACGACGGCCAGCTCTTCCCAACCGGCCACACGGTAAGCGACCTTCGGGTGTTCGGCGATGAACTTGCAGTACCTGGAGAGAAGGTGCTGATAAGTCTGCACCTCCTGCTTGAGGGCGAGCCGATCACGCAGAAGGACCAAGCTGAAGATCAAGGCGAGCACGACGACGAGCGCGAGTACTCCCGCCTTGACCGCCGGAATGCCGGGGATGGCGGCCATCGCCACCGAAAACCCCATGATGGCGAAGACCGACCTGACTGTTGCCGCTGTTCCTTTGGCCAACAGTTGCTTGTCAAACCACTCGATCAGACCTTTCAGCATCAGCCGGAGCCTTCCCTCGAACAGCTTCGACGTTCACCTGATGTTGATCCGAGGGTAAGCAGCGGTTGACTTTCCGTAAATGGAGCGCCTCTGACAGTGAACCTTTCGAGACCTCGAAGTTATCCGGTAAGACGATCACCGAGCTGGGTCAAATCGCGAAGTTCGCCAGCGGCAGGTTCTCCAGCACCAGGTCCGCGCGGTCCCGCGTCTGCGAGATCAGGTCCGCGTTGCGCTGGTCCGAGCCGAGCGCACGCTGGCGCGCCTCGACGAGCGAACGGCCGTACCGGCGGTGGCGCGAAACGAGCCGTTCGATCCGCTCGGGTTCGTCCGGGGCGAGGAACCAGGCCTCGGTGAGCAGCGGCCGGATCCCGCTCCACGGGTCGTCCGGAAGCAGCAGGTAGTTGCCTTCGGTGATCACGAGCTGGACCTCCGGTGGCACCGCCACGGCTCCGGCGATCGGTTCCTCGATCTCGCGGCGGAACTCCGGCGCGTACACCGTTTCGCGGCCTTCGGCGAGGCGTCGGATCAGGTGGTAGTAGCCCGCCGCGTCGAAGGTGTCCGGGGCGCCCTTGCGCTCGGTGCGGCCGAGCCGGCGCAGTTCGACCTGGGCGAGGTGGAAGCCGTCCATGCCGACCACCGCGGCGCGCGAACCGAGTGCGCCGGCCAGCGCCCACGCGAGCGTGGTCTTGCCGGACGCGGGCGCGCCCACGATGCCCAGCACGTTGCGCTGCCCGCGCACGGTCAGGCCCTCGGCCCGGGCCAGCAGGTCGTCGAACGCCGTCATGTCCTGTTCCTTCCTGCGATCGCGGTCGTCCACGACCGCGGTCCCACATGCCGCACCCGTTCGGCGGCCACCTCGTTGGCGAAGCGGATCCGGTCCGTCACCGTCCGTTCGCGCGTCACGGCCACGGCGAGCGCGCCGTGCCAGACGTCGCCCGCCCCTAGTGTGTCCCGCGCTTCCACGCTCGCGACAGGCACCTCACCCGAGCCGCCGTCCGCAGTGGACCAGCGCACCGGGCCAGGCCCCGCGGTAGTGATGACGGTGGGGACGCCGCGCTCGTGCAGGCCGGGTCCCGGCGCCGTGAAGTGCGCGGAGCAGGCGGCGACGTCCACCAGGGGCAGCAGCTCGTCCAGCACGGGCTTCCAGCTGCCCGCGTCCAGCACGACCGGCGCTCGCGTGCCCCGCGCGACCGCCAGCGCGAGTTCCGGGTAGTGCCCGTCCACGAGCACCACGTCAGCCTCCGGAAGGGGCACTTTCACGGGAAAGTGCCGCCCTCCGGCGTTGCGGGAGACGACCGTGCGCTCGCCGTCGCGTTCGCGGACGGCGACGGCGCTGACCGGCGGCGGATCGGCAAGCGACGGCGCCAGGTCGATCAGCCGGACCCCGTGCGCTTCGAGGTCGGCGCGGGCGAGCGCCGCCAGCGGGTGTGCACCGAGGACGGTCAGCAGGGTCGCTTCGGCGCCGAGCGCGGCCGCCGTCACCGCGGCGTTCGTCGCGGGCCCACCCGCGGCGACGTCCACCCGCAGCGACTGCACCTTCTCGCCCGGCGCCGGAAGCTCCTCGACCCGCTGGACGACGTCCACCGTGCACAAGCCCGCCAGCAGCACTCTCACTTCAAGCCGGCCACGTGCGTCGCGGCGGCTGCTTCTTCCACTTCGCCGTTCTCGTTGAGCCGCAGGGCACCGGTGAGCAGGCCGACGACCTGGTTCATCGTGTGCGTCTTCGGCGAGACGACCGCGACGCGCTTGCCGAGGCGGTGCACGTGGATGCGGTCGGCGATGTCGAAGACGTGCGGCATGTTGTGGCTGATCAGCACCACCGGCAGGCCGCGGTCGCGGATCCGGCCGATCAGGTCGAGCACCTTGCCGGACTCGGCGACGCCGAGCGCGGCGGTGGGCTCGTCCATGATCACGGCCTTGGTGCCGAACGCGGCCGCGCGGGCCACCGCGACACCCTGACGCTGGCCGCCGGAGAGCGTCTCGACGGGCTGGCTGATCGACTTGATGTTGATGCCCAGCTCGTCGAGGATCCGCTGCGCCTCGGACCGCATGGTGCCGGTGTCGAGCTTCCGGAACAGCCCGAGCGGCCCCTTGAGCCGCTTTTCCCGGCCCAGGAACATGTTCGACGCGATGTCGAGCGCGGGCGCGACGGCGAGGTCCTGGTACACCGTCTCGATCCCGTAGTGGCGAGCGTCCAAAGGGGACTTGAAGTGGACGGTCTTACCGTCCACTTTGATCTCGCCGTCGTCCGGGATCACCGCGCCGGAAAGGGCTTTGATGAGCGAGGACTTCCCGGCGCCGTTGTCGCCGACCACGGCGAGCACCTCGCCGGGCAGCAGGTCGAAGTCGGCGCCGTCGATGGCGGTCACCCGGCCGTAGCGCTTGACCAGGCCGCGGGCCTGGAGGATCGGTTCACTCATGACTGCTGCTGCCTCCGCGCGATCCGGTCCACCACGACGGCGGCGATGAGCAGGGCGCCGGTGGCGAGGTCCTGGTAGTTGCCGTCGACGTTCATCTGCGTCAGCCCCGACCGCAGCACCGCCACGACCAGCGCGCCCATCAGCGTGCCGAGCACCGAGCCGCGGCCGCCGAAGAGGCTCGTCCCGCCGAGGACGACGGCGGTGATCGAGTCGAGGTTGCCGAGCTGGAACTGGTTCGGGTCGGCGTTCGGCGTGCGGCCGAGCGCCTGCCACGCGGCGATGCCGAAGGTCAGCCCGGCCACGATGTAGACCGACAGCACCGTGCGGTTGACCTTGATGCCGGACAGCCGAGCGGACTCCGGCGCGTTGCCGACCGCGTAGACGTGCTTGCCCCACGCGGTTTTCGTCAGCGCGTACCAGACGCCGAGGTACATCAGCAGCGCCAGCGTCATGCCGTAGGTGATCGGGATGCCGCCGAAGAGGTAGCGCTTGGTGCCGAGCCACTGCAGCAGCCCGTCGGTCACCGGGACGGCCTGGCCGCCGGCGATCAGCTTCGACACCGCGGTCAGCATGGTGAACGTGCCGAGCGTGATGATGAACGCCGGCAGCTTGATCCGCGTGGCCAGCCCGCCGATGAAGATGCCGACGATGATCGTCAGCACGACGCCGGCGAGCAGCGCGACGAAGCCGTTGGTCCCGGCCGCGGCGAGCTTGGCCATGATCAGCGTCGCGACGACCATCGAGGCCGCGTTGGACAGGTCGATGCCCGCGATCAGGATGACGAGCGTCTGGCCCAGCGCGAGCGTCCCGACGACCAGCGACTGCTGGACCACTGTGGACAGGTTGTCGAGGTCGAAGAACGTGTCCGTGGCCAGCGAGAACACCACGATCGCGACGACCAGCGCGAGCGCCGGGCCGACCGCGGGGGCGCGGAGGAAGAACTCGCCGAGGGACTCACGTTCCTTGGTGGCGACTGCCGTGGTCATTTGTTTCCTCCCCAGCAGTTCTGCAGGCCCCAGGCCGAGTCGTGGCTCTCGATGCCGGGCAGGGGCTTGTCGGTGATCACGGCGGACCCGGTGTTCACGAACCCGGACGGCTTCTTGCCGGTCTTGGCGTATTCGACGGCGGCGAGCACACCCTGCTCGGCCATCTTCTTCGGGAACTGCATGACGGTGGCGGCGAACTGGCCGTCCTTGACGTTCTGGACGCCTTCGCAGCCGCCGTCGATCGAGCCCATGACGATCTGCCCGGTCAACCCGCGGGCCTTGAGCGCCGCGTACGCGCCGCGGCCCATCGGCTCGTTCATCGAGTAGACGGCGTTGATGTCGGTGCTGCGCTGGAGCAGGTTCTCCATGCCCTGCTGGGCGAGGCTCTGGTCGCCGTTGGCCGCGGTGTGGCCCTTGATCTCCGGCGAGCCGTCGGTCAGCCCGATGCCCTTGAGGAACCCGGTGTGCCGCTGGGTGTCGACCGTGCTGCCCGCGGTCCCGTCGACCATGAGCAGCTTGGGCGGGGTGCCGTTGAGCGCGGCCTTGACGTAGGCGCCCTGCTGCTCGCCGGCCGCGAAGTTGTCGGTGGCGAAGGTGGCGTCGACGGCGTCGGCCGGTTCGGTGGCGGTGTCGAGGGCGATGACCAGGACCCCGGCGTCGCGGGCGTCCTTGATCGCCTTGAGCACGCCGGTGGACGAGCTGGGCGTGATCAGGATGGTGTTGGCGCCCTGCTGGCGGAGGTTTTCGATGGCGCGGACCTGGCCGTCGTTGTCGCCGTCGAACTGGCCGGCGAGCGCGCTGAAGTCGGCGCCGTTGGCCTGCGCGGCCGCTCTGGCCGCGTTGCGGAGTTCCACGAAGTAGGGGTTGGTGTCGGTCTTGGTGACCAGGCCGACCTTCGCCTTGCCGCTCCCGCCCGTGTTGGTGTTGCCACCCCAGTGACGCTCGACCGTGCACCCGGTCGTCGCGGCGAGGACGGCGGCCAGCACGACTGCGGTGAGACTTCGCTGTCTCATGGATTCCCACCCTTTGTGATCGGGGGCTTGCCGATGGTCGGGAAGGTAGACAGACTGCCTCCGTGACGCAAGCGTTTGCGCAAACGCTTGCCGGAAAGGATGGGTATGCCCCAATCGAGATCTTCGCGGCCGACCCAGCGGGACATCGCCGAGCTCGCCGGCGTGTCGATCACGACCGTCTCGCACGTCGTGAACGGGACCCGCGCGGTCGCGGAGGACACGAAAGCCGCCGTGCTGCGGGCGATCGAGGCGACCGGCTACACCGGCGACGCCATCGCGCGGTCGCTCGTCACGGGCGGGACGCGGTCGATCGGGATGGCGATCTCGCTGGTGGCGAACCCGTACTTCGCGGTGCTGATGCAGGCGATCGAGCGGGAGGCGTCGGCGCACGGGTACACCGTGCTGCTCGCCGACACGCACGACACGGCGGACACCGAGCGTGACACCGTGCGAGCGCTGCGCTCCCGCCGCGTCGACGGCCTGCTCATCACCCCGGCACCCGGCGACGGGCCGGTGATCGGCGAGCTGGTGTCGCTGGACGTGCCGACGGTCCTCATCGACCGGCTGTCCACCCGCACCGACGTCGACCAGGTGGGGTCGGAGAACATCCAGGCGACCTCGGCGCTGACCGCGCACCTGGCGACGCTCGGGCACCGGCGGATCGGGATGATCAGCGGCACACCCGGGCTGTCGACGAGCGAAGAGCGCGTGCTGGGCTACCGGCTGGGGCTGGGCCGGTCCGGGCTCACCTGGTCGTCCGAGCTCGTGGCCTGCGGAAACTCCTCACGCGAGGGCGGCGCGCTGGCGCTGAGCACGCTGCTGGCGCTGCCGGAGCCGCCGTCGGCGCTGGTCGTCGGGAACGACAGCATGATGGTCGGGGTGCTGCACGAGGCGCGGCGGCGCGGGCTGCGGATCGGGCGCGACCTGCCGGTCGTGGTCTACGACGACGTCGAGTGGGCGGATCTCGTCGACCCGCCGCTGACGACGATGGCGCAGCCGATCGAGGAGATCGGGCGCCAGGCGGTGCGGCTGCTGCTGGCCCGGATCAACGACCCGGGGCGCAAGGCCGAAACCGTCCGGCTCGCACCCACTCTGCGTCACCGCGAGTCGTGCGGCTGCCCGCCGGTTCACTCACTTCAGTGAATCTGGGTTCCTGATACCCCTCCGCGGGCCTCCAGCGGATACCGTTCCGCTGAGCGTCTGCGAGGGCTTATGACCGCACTTTCGCCGGACCTCCGGTTGTGGGACCCCCCGGTCACCTACCGGATCGGCGTCGCGATGGGTGGGCAAGCGAACCCCTACTCCGGCGAGCTGCTGCGCGCGATCCGGGGCGCCGCGGCGGAGTCCGGGTGCGACGTCGTGCTGGCCGAAACGGAGGACACCGCCGGCGAAGAGGCCGCGGTGGTGCGCGCGTTGCGCGCGGACCTGGTGGACGGAGTGCTGCTGGTCCCGGCGGCCGGCGACGAAGCGGTGATCAACGGACTGGTGCGGATGGGCGTGCCGACAGTGCTGGTGGACAGGCTGGCCGCGCGCAACGACGTCGACCAGGTCGGCACGGAGAACGTGCACGCGGTGGCGTCGCTGGTCCGCCACCTGACCGACCGCCGTCACCGGAAGATCGGGTTGATTTCGGGCGAAGAGGGCCTGGAGGTCAGCCGCGAGCGCGTCCGCGGCTACCGGCTGGGGCTGGAGCAGGCGGGCCTGCGCTTCAACCGCGAACTGGTGGAGTCGGGGTTGTCGACCCCGGGCGGCGCGGCCCGGGCGACGGCCAAGCTCCTGGACGGCTGGCCCTCCCCGACGGCGCTGGTGGTCGCGGACGAGTCGATGCTGGTGGGCGTCCAGTACGAGGCACACCGCCGAGGCATCAAGATCGGTTCGGAGCTGGCGGTGGTCGGCTACGGCGACATGGACTGGGCCCGCCGCGTGAGCCCGGCGGTGACGACGCTGGCCCAGCCGGTGGCGGACATGGGCCGCCGCGCGGTGCAGCTGCTGATGTCCCGCATGGCCGACCCGGACCGGCCCCCGGAGTCGGTGTTCCTGACGCCGCGCTTCTTGCACGGCGCCTCCTGCGGCTGCTGACGGAGTTCGGCACGGCTGAACCTCACTGTTCGGTGCCGGCTGTGATCTGGTCGCCGGCCGCCGTTCCCTCGTCGCTCGGCAGACCACGGCGGTGCCCGGACTGCTCCCGGACCATGGTCAGCAGCTCACGGCAGTTCTCCGTGACGTTCCACCGCTCCGCGTAAGCCAGCAGCGCCAGGCTGGTCCCGTGCTCACCGAGACTGCGGTCCGTCAGCTGCGCGTCGGTCGGGTCGCCGGCCCGGCGGCGAAGGTCGTCGAGTGTGGGATCCGCGTCTTCGCCCCGCTCGCCGGAGCCGGCCAGGTGCTGGTATTCCCGGCGCAGTTCGAGCTCTTCGCGGTCGTGACGCTGCTTCTGCAGCAAGAGCGGCCGCACGGATTCGCGGTAGTGCCGGAGTTCGTCCTGCTCGAGCGAGCCGTCCCGGAACGCGCCCCAGAACAGCCAGCCCGCCGACCCGATCAGCACACCGCCCACGGCACCGGCGACGAGCCAGCCGACGGGCGCCGGCCCCGCGGCCGTGTACACGCGAGCAGCCGCGACCGCGCCCATCGTGACCGCCAGCGCGGTGACCCCGATCAGCACTCGCTTCGTCGAAGCGGGCAGGAGCCCCCAGCCGAGCCGGCGGCCGGAGTCCTTGTACTGCCGCTGGTTCCGGCCCAGCTGGTGCAGCCCGACGGCACCACCGCCGGTGGCGAGCAGCGCCAGCAGCCCGCCGGCCACCGCGGACAACCAAGTCGGCGCGGCCAATGCGGTGGTGAATCCGGACGTCGTCAGCCAGAGCATGATCGGCAAGTCGAACAGGACCACCGTGAGCACGGCCAGGATCCGGGCGAAGCGCGGAATCCGCCGGTGGCGCAGGCTGCCCTGGCCCTGCTCGACTTCGATCAGGCCGCCGAGCAGATCGGCGCGGGCCTGCGCCTCGCGCACGGTCAGGTTCTGCCCGTGCGGGCCGACGACGTGTCCTTCCATCACCTGAGCCGACTGCCAGCGCACCTGCCGGATCCGGGCGCGCAGCCGCTCCTCGCGACCGGACGCGTCGAACCGGCGGGGCGGCGGCGGGGGCAGCAGCCCGGTCACCACCGGCCGCGGCCCACGGCGTTCCTCCGGCGGGACCACCGCGCGAGCGCGGGTCCGGCTGGGCTGGGGCAGCCGCGCCTGGACGCCCACGACGTCGAACGACCGGGCGCCACCCGCCAGGCACAGTTCCCGCAGATAGCCGACGTTCCGCTCGGCCGCCGGGCCGGAGCCGGTGTTCACGCAGGTGACGGACCAGCCGTCGAGGTCCGGAAGCAGCCCCTGGAGGTCCAGGTCGAGCAGGGCCAGCCGCCAGTTCGCCTGGGTGGCGGCGAGCAGCGTCCCCGTCGCCCCGGAGACGAGGATGACGTACCCGGGGCGCGGCGGGCAGTCTCCCCGCGCCAGCTGTCTCAGCTGACTGGCCACCGGGTGGGGCACGCCGGGGAGTGGCGGTCCGCCGGGCACCCGGCGGAACCGGATCCGCGGGTCCGGCTCGCCGCAGGTCCGGTGCCGGGCGACTTCGAGCACGGCGTGCAGGTGCTGGTCCGACTGGAGGCGGACGTCGATCTCCCGGTCGCCGTCCCGCCGCGCGACGGCGACGATCTGCCGGTGCACGGTGAGCGCGACGTCGTGCGGCAGCGCTTGGTCGGCGAGGACCAGGACAGGCAGGGCGTTTCGGCCGTCGGCGGCCGCGGAGCTCGCCGGCTGCGGCTGCTCGGGCACCCGGTACCGCTCGACGAGCACGATCCAGCCACCCTGGTCGGCGTGGTCCAGCACCTCGTCCGCGACGGCGGAGGCCCGGTCGAGCAGGCACCGCAGTTTCGCCGGATCGAGCTCCCCGGGCCCGGGCACCAGCAGCTCGACCCGCTCCTCGAAGACCAGTGATTCCGCGGTGAGGAACGCGCCGGCCGCGCCGACCAGCCGGCCGACCACCGCCACGGTGCGGTCGTCGCGGCACCCGCCCGGCGGGCGGCAGGCGACGGCGGCGGGCGGGTCGTCGTGGTCGACCTGGATCCGGAAAAGCTCCCCCAGCAACGACCGCCACCGCTCCCCGGGCGGTTCCGCCCAGGCCGGACCGTCCACGGCGATCGACCACCCCAGCCGGCGGTGCACGTCGTCCAGTGCGTGGACGCCGTCGCGTGCGACCAGGATCATCGTGTGCAGCACCGCTTCCGCCAGCTCCCGGTCGAGAGCACCGAAGCGAGTCATAATCTGATCGGCCACGGCACAATGGTTGCCCCGCGGCACCGGCTCCCGCAAACCGATGCCAACACCTTTTCATGAACGACCGCCGCTATTCGTCAATCGTGAACATGGCCCCCGAGCATGAATCAGGTATGCGACAGCGCATTAATGATCGACTGCGGATCCGTAGTTGCTCGGCTACGTATCATGGCCCGCATGACCGAAATTGACGGCGTCGGCGCTGAGAGGGTCCAGCGCAGCAGCACCGAGAATGGCGGCGCCGAGCAGGCGGACGCCATTGTCGGAAAGCGCGCCGACGCAGGCTGGCTGACCCCGGCAGGCGACCTGGCCGTGCCGTGGCTGGTCGTCTACGGGCACGGCACGAAATGCGAGGAGCTGGGCCGGGCCATCGCCCGGCGCTGCCGGGCGCACGGTGTGCGGCCGCAGCTGTGCCCGCTCGACGAGGTGGCCTACGAGGACCTCGGGATGTTCCCGGCCCTGGTGCTCGTGGTGCCGGACGCGGAGATCTTCCGCCGGTTCCGGGGCACCGGGCCGAAACTCGCCGAGCTGGCCCGGGCGTACCGGCGGTACCGGCCGGGCGGGCGCCAGCTGCTGCACCCGCGCACCGACCGGTGGTACGCCGCGGGCGTCCTGCAGGTGGTCCACCCGAGGAGCGCGGCGGGCGAGCCCGACATGCGGACGGTGTTCGAGCTGGCCTGCGCCGCCCACGAGGTCGAAGACGTGCCAGGCCTCGACGCCGTCGACCTCTTCGACGTCTACGAACCCGGTGGCGCGCCGAAGAAGGACCAGCTCGGGCGGTCGCTCGACATCCTGTGGACGCAGCTGTCGCTCTGGGGCATCACCACGCCGGACCAGGCCCACGAGATCAAGGAGTTCATCGACCAGCGGCGTCAGCTCTACGAAGATCCGAAGCGGTACAAGGCGATGTACCGGCCGCTTCCGGAGCAGCCGGACATGAACCACCTGGTCCTCGTGCTGGAGGGCAAGCTGAACGACCGGCCGGCGATGCTGCAGACCCTGCCCAAGCAGGACCGGGCCAAGGCCGAGACGTCGTTCGTCGAGTGCAGCGCCCGCGCCGTGCGCGACCTGGTGAAGGAGCTCTCCGAGAAGTTCGGCTACTTCGCCAGACCAGATCACCGCAAAGGGCGCAAGGACTCGCGGAAAGACCTGCACAACCTCTACCGGACACTGCGGAGCATCACCAGCAGTTCATGATCGACAGCGTGATCCAGGTTTCCGGAAATGCGGCACCTGTCACGATCGACGAATATCGCGCATGTTCACGATTGACGATTCTCCCGGCGGTTGAGGAACGAAATTTTTCACCACGCGCCTGCCGCGGTAGAAATCAAGCATGAGAGAAAACCGAAACAATGCGCTGATCACGGCGGCGGTGGCGCTGGCGCTCGTGCTCGCCATCCTGGCGTTCGCCAGCGCGAGCCCGTGGCTGCTGGCCGGCGTGCCACCGGTGCTGGCCGGGATCGCCACGGTGATCCGCGCGATCAACAACGCCCCGGGCCGGACGAACGAGAGCGAAGACGTGAAGCAGGAGGACGAGACCGAAGAAGATGCCCCGCCTGTCGGCGACTCGAAGAGCTAGCCGCACCGACCCCGATCCTCCACACAGGCGCCGCCCCCGAAGGGCGTGCGCCTGTTGTGGTTTCGCCGCGTCCGGTCAAGCCTCACCGACGTCCGGGGACAGCGTCGCCGCGGCTTCGAGGAGCATCCAGCCGCCCACCTGGACCGACATGTCCCGTTCCGGCGCGTCTCCCGGCAACGGCCACGGTGCCGGGCGGTCCCAGTAGGCGCTGAACAACGGCCCCTCGGGAGTCTCGGCGGCGCCGGACCAGCACGCCGACGCCGACTGGAGTACCAGCGACCGCGCCACCTCAGCCTCCGGGCCGGGCAGCGCACGAGCCGCTGACGCCAGGTACCGGGCCAGGATCGCCGCGAAGAGCCCGCCGTCTCCGCCGCTCTGGCCGCGGATCACCCCGCCGGGTGCGCAATGCTCCGCGACCGCCCGCACGGTCCGGACCGCATTGTCCACTTCGGACAACTCCAGGCACGCACCCAGGTAAACCCCTTGGCAGTACGTGTAAATGTGCTTCACCAGCTCGCCCGTCGACGCCCGGATCCCGTCCCAGACCAAGCCGGACGACGGATCGACCAAAGTGGACGTCATCCACGAAGTCATCTCACGAGCGCGCGAGAGATTGCCGGACCGGGCGTGGAAGATCGCCGCCGGGCCGTTGGCCGGGGCGTTCTTGAAGTCGTCGCCGCGACGCCACCAGATCCCGCCGCCCGCCGCCGGCGTCCAGCCTGACAGCAGTTGCGCGTAAATCGACGCCAGAGCCGGGCCCACGTCGATTCCCAGGGACGAAACCCGTTGCAGCGCAAGGCCGAGCCATGCGATGTCGTCGTAGTAGTCGTTGGTCCAGCGGCCGAAGTTGCGCAGCCGTACCGATCGGACGAACGCGCGGATCAAGGCCAGGCGCGAACCCGAAGGCGCGCGTAGCTGGGCGTCGACCAGCGTGTCCAGCAGGTGCGCCTGCCACCAGTAGTTCCAGTGCCAGTGCAGCCGTTGATCGACCGCCGCCGGCCAGCGGCTGCGGCCCAGGACCGTGCCGGGCAGGGCCCACACCCGGCGCAGGTGCCGCGAAGTCACCGCGTGTTCCGCGGCCGAGACGTCCATGACGCAATCGTGCCTTGCCCATCCACATACCGCTCGGTATGTTCGGTGGTCATGACGACCGCCCACGTCACCTGCCCGCTGTGCGAAGCCACCTGCGGACTGGAAGTGACGCTCGACGCGAACCACCAGGTCACGCGCGTCCAAGGTGACGACAAGGACGTCTTCTCGAAGGGCTACATCTGCCCCAAGGGCGCGTCGCTCGGCGCACTGCACCACGACCCCGACCGGCTGACCGCGCCGCTGCTCAAGCGCGACGGCGAGTTCGTCGAGGTCAGCTGGCAGGAGGCGTACGACGAGATCGCCCGGCGGCTTCCGCCGATCGTCGACGAGCACGGCCGCGACGCCGTCGCCGTCTACGCGGGCAACCCCGGCGTGCACAACATCGCGCTGACACTCTACGGCCGCGTGCTCTACAAAGCCCTGGGCACCAAGAACTTCTACAGCGCGACGTCCGTCGACCAAATGCCGAAGCACTACTCCGCCGGCACCATGTTCGGCGACCCGCTCGCCATCCCGGTGCCCGACCTCGACCGGACGAAGCACCTGCTGATCCTCGGCGCCAACCCGCTCGTCTCGAACGGCAGCCTGATGACCGCGCCGGACATCCGCGGGCGGCTGCGCGGGATCCGCGACCGCGGCGGCAAGATCGTCGTCGTCGACCCGCGCCGCACGCGCACCGCGCAGTTCGCCGACGAGCACCACGCCATCCGGCCCGGCACGGACGCGCTTCTGTTGTTCGCGCTGGTCAACGTCCTGTTCACGGAGAACCGCGCCGACCCGGGGCGGCTCGCGGAACACCTCAACGGCCTCGACGACGTCCGCGCGCTGGCCGAGCCGTTCACGCCGGAGGCCGTCGCGCCGCGCACCGGCATCGACGCCGCCGAGATCCGCCGGATGGCCCTCGAACTGGCCGACGCGGAAAACGCCGTGGTCTACGGCCGGATCGGCACGACGACCCAGGCGTTCGGCACCATCGCTAGCTGGCTGGTCGACGTCCTCAACGTGCTGACCGGCCACCTCGACGCGCCGGGCGGCGCGATGTTCCCGCTGGCCGCCTGCCAGCCCACCGGGAACCGGCGGCCGTTCGCCGTCGGGCGCTGGCGCAGCCGCGTGCGCGGTCTCCCCGAGGTCGTCGGCGAGCTGCCGGTCGCGACGCTCGCCGACGAGATCGAAACCCCCGGCGAGGGCCAGGTCCGCGCGCTGATCACGGTCAGCGGAAACCCGTGCCTGAGCACGCCGAACGCCGGACGGCTGGCCGCGGCGCTGGAAGACCTCGACTTCATGATCTCGCTCGACGTCTACCTCAACGAGACGTCGCGCCACGCCGACGTCATCCTGCCCGGCCCGTCGCCGCTCGAGCGCCCGCACTTCGACCTGGCGTTCTACCAGCTTTCGGTCCGCAACGTCGCGAACTGGACGCCCGCGACGCTCCCCTCGAAGCTGCCGCAGGAGTGGGAGACCATGCTCCGGCTCGCCGGCATCGTCGCCGGCCAGGGCCCGGAAGCCGACGTCGCGGCGCTCGACGGCTTCGTCGCCGCGGAGACCGCGCGCCGCAACGGGCTCGACGTCGCCGTCGCCGGGGACCGCACCGGGCCCGCGCGCCTGGTCGACCTGCTGCTGCGCGCCGGCCCCTACGACGTCACGCTGGCCGACCTCGAGGCCGCGCCGCACGGGATGGACTTCGGGCCGCTGCGGCCGCGGATCCCGGAGGTGCTGTGCACGGCGTCCGGGCGGATCGAGCTGGCGCCCGAACCGGTGGTCACCGACGTTCCGCGGTTGCGGGAAGAACTTGCGAAAAACGCGGAACCCGGTCTCGTGCTGATCGGGCGGCGGCACCTGAGCTCGAACAACTCGTGGATGCACAACCTCGCACCGCTGATCCGCGGCGGCAACCGGTGCACCGTGCAGGTCCACCCCGCCGACGCGACGCGCCTGGGCCTCACCGACGGCGGGCTCGCGTCGGTGACGTCCCGCGCCGGAAAACTGCAGGTCCCGGTGGAGGTGACCGACGAGGTCCGCCCCGGCGTCGTGAGCATCCCGCACGGCTGGGGCCACGACGTGGACGGCTCGCGGACGCGGGTGGCGCGCGCGAACCCCGGCGTCAACTCGAACCTCGTCGCCGACGAGACCCTGCTGGACGTTCCGTCCGGAACGTCGGTCTTGAACGGGATTCCGGTCGAGGTCGCCCCCGCCTGACGCTTGACACCGGTGTGGGTGCTGCCGCATTCTCGGCTCGGATGTTGACGTAAACATCGATCTTCCCCGCGCGCCCCTCGGACATCGGAGTTCGTATGAAGCGCTTTGGTACCCGCATCTGGCTGCGCGCCGCGATGGCCGCCGCACTCGCCGTCCCCCTGCTCGCCGTCCCGCAGAGCGCGTCCGCGGCGACCAACGCGTTCCGCGGCGTCAACTGGGCGGACGCGCGCGACAACTACGTGGACGGGTGGGTGATCCCGACCGGTCTCACGGCCGGCGACAGCTACGACACGGTCCGCACCAAGGCGGACGGCATCATCACCGGCTTCCAGCAGAAGCTGGGCGCGAACACCGTGCGGCTGCCGATCAACCCCCAGAGCGTCAACTCGGACTGGTGGGGGCGGTACAAGGGCGCCGCCGACTCGGCGCTGGCCCACGGCATGAAGGTCATCTTCGGCTACTGGGAAGCGAACAAGGACGGCTTCGTCGACGACACGGCCGCGTGGAACACCATGTGGGACAAGGTCACCAGCGACTACGGCGGCAACGGCAGCGTCTACTTCGAACCGATGAACGAGCCGTTCGGCTACAGCCTGAACGACTGGGTTTCGCTCTGCTCGTCGTGGCTGTCCCGGCACTCGAACATCCCGCGCGGCCGGGTGCTGATCAGCGGCACCGGCTACAACGACAACGTGACGGGCGTCGGCGCGGCCAGCGCGTTGGACGGCACGCTGCTTTCGCTGCACTTCTACGGCTACTGGGCCTCGGACACGACGCGCTCGGCGTGGACGACCAACCTCAGCAACCGGCTCGGGTCGTACTCCTCCCGCACGATCATCGACGAGGCCGGCGCCCCGATGACGACCGGGCTGGACTACTCCGCCGGGCACCAGGACGGCAACAACTTCACGGCCTACTTCGCGGCCACCACCGACCTGGCGAGGTCCCGGCAGATGGGCGTCGTCTACTGGCCCGGCCTGCGGTCCGGGGACACGTACTCGATCACGCGGCAGAGCGGGAGCGGCCTGGAGACGAACAACGCGTCGGGCGTGGTCCAGCTGCGCTGGGGCTGGGGTCTGTAGGGGCTACCAGGCGCGGCCGAGGTCGGCGTGCTGCCGGATCCAGGCGTGCATGACGATCCCGGCCGCGACCCCCGCGTTGATCGAGCGGGTCGTGCCGAACTGGGCGATCGACACGACGAGGGACGCCGCCGCCTGCGCTTCCCCGGAGAGCCCCGGCCCTTCCTGGCCGAAGAGCAGGACGCATTCGCGCGGGATCTCGGCCGTCTCGACCGGCCGGGACCCGGGCGTGTTGTCCACCGCGACGACGGCGAGGCCGTGGTCCGCGGCGTACCGGGTCAGGCTTCCGACGTCGTCGTGGTGACGCAGGTGCTGGTAGCGGTCGGTCACCATGGCGCCCCGCCGGTTCCAGCGACGGCGGCCGACGATGTGCACCTCGGCGGCGGCGAACGCGTTGGCCGTGCGGACCACGGTGCCGATGTTGTGGTCGTGCTGGAAGTTCTCGATCGCGACGTGGAACGGGTGCCGCCGGCTGTCCACATCGGACACGATGGCCTCGCGGCGCCAGTAGCGGTAGGCGTCGACGACGTTGCGCCGGTCGCCTTCCCGCAGCAGCTCCGGGTCGTAGCGGTCGTCGTCCGGCCAGTCCCCCGGCCAGGGACCGACGCCGACCTCTTCGCGGCTCACCCACTCGGTGGGGCCGGGGACTGTGCTCACCCGTCGATTGTCGCCTAGCTGAGGTGGACCGGGCGCGCGTGGGTTTCCTGGGCGTCGTGACGGTGGCGCCAGCGGTGGTAAACGCCGACGTAGGAGTAGGCGACGAGCACGATCGCGATGATGCCGATCGCCGGCAGCCACGAGTGCGGGAACACGGTGCCGTAGAGGTAGTAGGAGTTGAAGCCGCCGGGCAGGTCACCGAGGCCCTGCTGGTGCCGGAAGTAGTTCTCCAGCGCGGTGAGCGGGCACGGCACGGGCGTCACGTTGACGAGGACGCCCCAGGCCGCGGCGAAGACGTGGACGAAGATCAGCTTCGGCCAGCGCCAGGCGAGGAAACCACCCAAGCCGATGAGCAGCAGGGCCAGAATGTGCACCGCGACGGTCACGTCGGCCAGGAACTTCGCCATCCGCACCCCCTCCACCGATCCCCCTACCAGCGACTTTACTCCGCTGATCGGAGACGGCCGCCCTCAAGAGTGCCCCGCCGTGTGATTTTTAACCCAGCGGAGCAACCTGTTCACCTGGGCGGTGACGGAGGGGTCACACCGGGTGGAGCGGCCGCAACGCCCCGGCGACGCGTCAGTCCAGGCCGAGGTCGTCCTTGCCGAGGACGTACCGGTACTCCAGGCCTTCCTTCTCGATGGCCTCCCGCGCCCCGGTGTCGCGGTCGACCACCGTGGCTACACCCACCACGTTCGCGCCCGCCTCGCGCAGGGCCTCCACCGCCGTCAGGACGCTGCCGCCGGTCGTGGACGTGTCCTCGACCGCCAGGACGCGCTGGCCGCGGACCTCCATGCCCTCGATGCGCCGCTGCATGCCGTGTTCCTTGACCGCCTTGCGGACCACGAACGCGTCCAGCACCACGCCGTCGGAAGCCGCCGAGTGCAGCATCGCCAGCGCCACCGGGTCCGCTCCGAGGGTCAGGCCGCCTGCCGCGACGTAGTCCCAGTCCGCCGTCAGCTGGCGCAGCAGCTTGCCGATCAGCGGGGCGGCCGCGTGGTGCAGCGTCGCCCGCCGGAGGTCGATGTAGTAGTCGGCTTCCTTGCCGGATGCCAGGGTCACTTTTCCGTGCACCACGGAAAGATCGGTGACCAGCCTGGCCAGTTCGAGTTTCGCCGCTTGATCCAACCCGGGGTTCGCCACGGCGGTGAGTCTTACACACGCGCCCGCTCACTCACCGATGGATGTGGCGTCGACCGCACGCCCGCGCGTCGCCGCCCAGGCCGGGACCAGGATCGCCACCAGCGACAGGACCACGGCGATCGCGAGCACCGCCAGGTAGATCGTCACCGGGCCCGACGGGAGCGGCGATCCGCTCACGACCAGGCAGAACGGCACGATCGCGCCCGCCGCCACCAGCGTTCCGAGCAGCACCGCGATCGCCGCGATCAGGCCGCCTTCGACGCCGGCCATGCGCAGCACCTGGCCGCGGGTGAAGCCGCTCAGCCGCTGCAGCCCGAACTCGCGGCGCCGCCTGGCCGTCGCCATCACCAGCGTGTTCACCACCGAGATCACCGTGTACGCGATGATCATCCCGACCAGCAGGTAGTTGACCCAAGCGCCGATCTCGTCACCCTTCGCGTGCGCCGCGATCAACACCTCACGATCGCCGACGGACACCGGCAACCCTGCCGTCACTGAGCGAAGACGCGAAGTCAGCGAAGCCGTGTCGACGCCGGGAGCGGCGCGGACCAGCAGCTGCGGTGCGAGCCCGAGCGTCGTGTGCGGGGCCAGCAGCCCGGCGGGCAGCACGAGCCGTTCGAACCCGGGACGCTGGCTCACGACGGCGGCCACCCGCACCTCCACCGGTGTGCCGTCGCCGAGCCGCAGCGACAGCGTGTCGCCGACGTTGCGGCCGAGCTTCGCGGGCACCTCGACGGCGTTCCCCGTCAGCTCGCTGACGCCGAGCGCCGGCCAGCCGTCCTTGTCCTGGTTCGAGTCGAACGGCTTCTCGACGAACACCGTGCTCGCGACGTATTCCGAGGCACCCGCGACACCGGGGACGGCGGCAACCCGCTCCCGCACCGAGGGATCGAGCCCGGACGGCCCGGCCACGACCGCGTCCGCCCGCAGGTCCTCGGTGTACGCCTGGTTCGAGACGGCTTCCTGGGTGGTCTGCAGGTAGATGTTGGCCGTCGCGATGCCGACGGCGAGCATGATCGGGGTGACCGCGCCGGCCGCCCGCACGGCGCCGACGCGGGTGTTGCGCAGCGCCACCCGGCCGTTGACGCCGGTGATCGCCTGGACCGGCCACCGCAGCAGCGATGCCGTCACCTTCGTGACGCCCGGGCTGATCGCCGCCAGGCCGAACGCCCACAACATCACCGCCGGGCCGGCCGTGCTGGCCGCGACCGGGCCGGTCATCACGGCGACCGTGACGATGGCCAGCGCCGTCCCGCCCGCGAAGCACAGGATCGCGGTGATCACCCGGATCGGCGTCAGCCAGCGCCGCTCGACGGCGGCCTCGGCGAGCGCCTCGGTCGGGCGGACCCGCGAAACACGACGTCCCGCCACGAAGGAAGCCGCCACGACCGCCAGCAGGGACGTGCCCGCGGCGACCGTCGCCGGCAGCCAGCCCTGCTCGAACCGCAGCACGTCGGGCACGACGTGGTGGGCCGCGAGCTGGTCGAACAGCCAGTTCCCGAGCACCGGGCCCAGTGCGACCGCGGCACCGACGGCGAGCAGCCCGACGACGAGTGCCTCGCCCAGCACCATGCGCCGCAGCTGGCGCGGGCTCGTGCCGATCGCGCGCAGCAGCGCGAGTTCGCGCTGGCGCTGCTGGGTCGACAGCGTGAGCGTGCCCGCGACGACGAACAGCAGCACCATCGCCGACAGCCCGCCCGAAACGGCGGCCAGCACGATCAGGTCCTCGCCGCTCTTGCCGACCTCGGGGAACTCCAGGCCACCGCGGTCGACGCCGGTCGTCACGACCCCGGCGTCCCCGACGGCCGCCGACACCGCGGCGACGTCGCCGCCGAAGACGCCGATGGTGTCGAAGCGTCCCGGGTGGCCGGACAGCCGCGAAGCGTCCGAAGGCGCGAAGAAGAGCGCGGGATCCCGCATGGCCTGCGGTGCCTCGGCGATCCCCGAGACGCGGTACTGGCCGATGCCGCCGTGCGCCGCGACGGGCAACGTGGTGCCGACGGCGATCCCCAGCCCGGCGTCGACGACGACCTCGCCCGGCTGCGGAGCCCGGCCGCTGAGCGTGTACGGCGTCAGCACCGCGGAATCCCAGGCGTGCCCGAGCGCGCTCGCGGAGCCGGCTTGCGCCGGGAAGCTGACCTCGCCGACGACGCGCGTGACGCCGGGAACCGCGCGCAGGCGGTCGGCCAGCGCCGCGTCGAGCCGGACGCGCTCGGGCAGGGTCGCGTTCTCGAACTTGTGCTTGTCCCCGGGATCGAGGGTGGCCGGGTCGTCCTCCGGCAGCTTGAGCGTCTGCTGTCCGCCGACGACGATCGGCGCCGCGGCCAGCCGCTGCACCGGCGTCTCGGACCGGATGCCGGTCTCCATCAGGCCACCGCACGCCGAGACGATCAGCGCGCCGAAGAAAACGGCGACGAACGTCGCCAGGAAGCCGCCTTTGCGCAGGCGGAGCGTGCGAAGTGCGAGCTTGAACATCACGCCGCCACCCGGCCCCACGCGCCCAGGTGGGTCATCCGTTCGGCGACGGCTTCCGCGGTCGGCCGGGCCAGCCGCCCGGCGATGCGGCCGTCGGCCAGGAACACGACGTCGTCGGCGTAGGACGCGGCGACCGGGTCGTGCGTCACCATGATCACCGTCTGGCCCGACGACCGGACGGACTCGCGCAGCAGGCCGAGGACCTCGGCGGCGGTGCGGGTGTCGAGCGCGCCGGTCGGCTCGTCGGCGAACAGCACGGCCGGGCTGGTGACCAGGGCCCGCGCGATCGCGACGCGCTGCTGCTGTCCGCCGGACAGCTGCCCGGGCAGGTGCTTGCGGCGCCCGTCGAGACCGACGTGCGCGAGGATCCGCGCCACCAGCCGCTTGTCCGGGCGCTTCCCGGCCAGCTGCAGCGGCAGCACGACGTTCTGCTCGACCGTCAGCGCCGGCAGCAGGTTGAACGCCTGGAACACGAACCCGACGCGGTCGCGCCGAAGCTTGGTCAGGAAGGTCTCGTTCTTGCCGTCGAGGTCCTGGCCGTCGAGCACGACCCGGCCCGACGTCGGCCGGTCGAGACCGGCCGCGCAGTGCAGGAACGTGCTCTTGCCCGAGCCGGACGGCCCCATCACCGCGGTGAAGCCGCCGCGCGGGAACGAGATCGAAACCCCGTCCAGCGCGGCCACTCCGCCGTACTCCTTGCGCACGGCCTCGAGCCGAACCGCCTCATTCGTCATGGGGAAAACGCTATGGGCGCAGCCCTTCCCGCACCCTGGTGCGCACGCGCGTCTTCCCGGTGGGGACAGCCCTACCGCGTCAGGTGCGGCCCTTGCCGCCGAAGCCGCCGCTGACCCGGCGCAGCACCGCGCGCGGCAGCAGGCCGCCGATCGCGACGACGGCCTTGTACTGCAGGCTCGGCACGGAGATCACCTTGCCGCGGCGGAGGTCCGCGAGCGCCTCGTTGACCACCTGTTCGACACCCAACCAGGCGATTTTCGGGCCCGGTTTGCCGATGCCGGCCCGTTCGTGGAACTCGGTCGCCGTGAAACCGGGGCAGAGTGCCATCATCCGGACACCCTTCGGCAGCGACGCGGCGATGCCTTCGGTGAACGACGTGACCCAGTTCTTGCTCGCCGTATACGTCGAACCGCGGCCGCTGAAGAAGCCCGCCACGCTGCTGACCTGGATGATTTCGCCGTGGCCGCGCTCGATCATGCCGGGCAGCACGGCCCGGGTGAGCCGCAGAACCGCGGTGACGTTGACGTCGAGCTGGCGCTGCAACGCGTCCGGCGGAATCGTCCAGAAATCGCCGTTCAACCCGAACCCGGCATTGTTCACCAGCAGGTCGACCGGCCCGGCCGCGAGCCGCTCCTCGACCGCCGCTCGTCCGTCCACTTCGGACAGATCGGCGGGCAGCACCTCGACGGCGACACCGTGCTTTTCGCGCAGCTCAGCGGCATACGCCTCCAGTCGCGCGGTGTCGCGGGCGACGAGCACCAAGTCGTATTTCTCGGCGGCGAGCGTGCGGGCGAACTGTGCGCCGATTCCCGCGGTGGCTCCGGTTATGAGGGCGGTGGTGGTCATGTGGGTGAACCATACTCGCTGGTCAGGGCCGGATGTGCGCGGTGATTCGCCGGGAAGTATCGTCCGGCGCATGGGTAAGCACACTAGGCGCAAAAGCGGCTACCTGCCCAAAGTCGCCGCGGGCGCGGCACCCGTCGCGCTCCTTTTCGCGGCGCCCGCGACCGCCCTCGCAACCCCGGCCGAACTGACCCTGCCGCTCGACCACCGGGAGGACAGCACGTTCGGACGCGACGTCTCGACGTCGGGTCAGGACGGTTCGTCGGTCGTGCGCGAGACCCTGACCGCGACCCGCCACGACTTCCTCGCGAAGGACGTCGCCGGCGCGGTTCTCACCAACGACTTCGCCGAGTCCGCGACCACCCGCCGCGAGGAGCGGCAGACGGAGACGGCGGCCGGGTCACGGGAAAGCGAGTCGCTCACCCGCACCGGCCGGCACACCTTGCGGCTCGGCGACGTCCGCGCGGTCACCGCGAACAACCAGCGGCTCGGCCAAGGTGGTTCGCACGACCTGTCGCTCTCGCCCCTCGCCGGCGGCGCCGAGCGCCGGATCGGCGTCGGCGAAGGCAGCACCCACGGTGTCTGGCCGGCCGACGGCGTCGACGTGCTGAGCCAGAACGCGGAACAGCTCGACACCGGCCTCCACGGCAGTTTCGCCGGTGACCTCCAGGGCGCGCTGTCGGCTCGCCGGTCGTCCGGCCAGGCGGTCGACCTCGGCGGCCTGGGCGCGGTCGGCACGACGTCCGAGCAGCACGCGACCGGCCAGCTCACCGGCGTCCTCGACCTGGACCAGCAGCACGAGCTGGGTGGTCAGCTCGGCCCGGCCTGGGGCTGGACGGAGACGAGCCAGTCCCTCGGCCCGGCCGGCCCGGCCGGTTCGATCCGCGGCGACCTCGGCGTGGACCACGTGGTCCACGCCGAAGGCACCACGACGACGGTCCGCGGCACGCTCGACCGGTCGGGGTCGCTCAGCGCGCTCGACCGGCCGGTGCTCCGCTTCTAGCTCTCGCTCGGCTTCGGCGGCGCGTCCGCGGGCGGCTGCTGGACCGGCGTCCCGGCCGCCGGGGTGCCCGGGGCGGCGGCTTCGGAGGGGACGGGGGTCTCGGCCGGGATCGGCGCGCTCGCCTGGTGGCGACCGGCGTCGTACTCCTCGTCGAACGGGTCGACGATGTCCGCGATCTCGCCCAGATCCCTGAGCAGCCGCTCGAGCCGCGACGGCCCCGCGGTCGGGACGACGCTGGCGAGCACCCACTCGTTCTCCAGCCAGGCCACGCCGACGTCGCCGCCGAGCTGGTCCGCGGCGTCGACGAGCTCCTGGGTGATCACGACGCGGGCGCCGTCGGCGTCGTCCGCGAAGGCGTAGCGGGCGCCGATCGGGCCCAGCATCTCGGGCATGTCGGCGCGCTGGAACGGCACGCTGGACAGCCACATCTCGATCGGGATCCGGTGCTTCTTGTTGCAGCGCACGGCGACCACGACCGCGGGGATCTGGCCCTCGGTCTCGATGTCGAAGATGAACACCGGACGGCGGCCGTCGGAGGTGAAGGTCGAGCCCGCGACGACGTTGACGGCGGCGTCCGCGCCGAAGTAGCCGATCGCGCCGCCGGTCCACTGCTGCGGCAGCCGCTCGTCCTCTTCGACGAACTGCCAGCCGCGCAACTGTGCCCAGCGCATTCGCTCGCGGTTGCGCGAGCCCTCCTTCGCCCGGTCGGCCGCGAGCAGCCCCAGCCCCGCCACCAGGGCGACGGCCGCGATGACGAACCAGATCCACGCCGGAATACCCACGACCGCCAGGGTATCGCCTGTTACGCCGGAGGGATGATCGCCGGTCCCCGTGTCGCCACCCCCATTTGAACCATTTCCCGGGCCCCCGGGTCGACAAATCGCCACTGTGGACACCCGCGAAAGCCGTGAAGGCCCCCTTCCCGGCCATAAGAGCCGGGAAGGAGGCCTTCACGGACTTCGGTCAGGCGCGGGTGACGGTCAGGGAGTCACCGGCTTCCAGGGCCGGGATGTCGACGCGCACCGTGTCGCCGTCCCGGATCTCGCCCGACAGCAGCTCCTTCGCCAGCTTGTCGCCGATCGCCGACTGGACCAGCCGCCGCAGCGGCCGGGCGCCGTAGATCGGGTCGAAGCCGTTCAGCGCGAGCCACTCGCGGGCGCCGTCGGTGACCTCCAGGTGCAGCCGGCGCTGGGCCAGCCGCTTGGCGAGCCGCGCCACCTGGATGTCCACAATGGACGTCAGCTGCTCGGTGCCGAGCGAGTGGAACACGACGATGTCGTCGAGCCGGTTGAGGAACTCCGGCTTGAACTGCCGCTGCACCGTCTCGAGCACCGCGTCCCGCCGCTGCCGCTCGTCGAGCCCCGGGTCGGCGATGGCCTGCGAGCCGAGGTTCGAGGTCAGGATCAGGATGGTGTTCCGGAAGTCCACCGTCCGGCCCTGCCCGTCGGTCAGCCGCCCGTCGTCGAGGACCTGCAGCAGCACGTCGAAGACGTCCGGGTGGGCCTTCTCGACCTCGTCCAGCAGCACCACCGAGTACGGGCGGCGCCGCACGGCCTCGGTCAGCTGGCCGCCCTGGTCGTAGCCGACGTACCCGGGCGGGGCACCGACCAGGCGCGCCACCGAGTGCTTCTCGGCGTACTCGCTCATGTCGATGCGCTGCATCGCGCGCTCGTCGTCGAACAGGAACTCGGCGAGGGCCTTGGCCAGCTCGGTCTTGCCGACGCCGGTGGGCCCGAGGAACAGGAACGAACCGGTCGGCCGGTCGGGGTCGGCGACGCCGGCCCGGCTGCGGCGGACGGCGTCCGCCACGACCTGCACGGCCTCGGCCTGCCCGATGACCCGCCGGGTCAGCTCCTCCTCCATCCGGAGCAGCTTGCCGGTCTCGCCCTCCAGCAGCCGTCCCGCCGGGATGCCGGTCCACGCGCTGACCACGTCCGCGACGTCGTCCGCGCCGACCTCTTCCTTGAGCATGACGTTCTGCTGGCTGGCCTCGCTCGCCGCGGTGGCCGCTTCGAACTCCTTCTCCAGCGCGGGGATCCGGCCGTAGCGCAGCTCGGCGGCCTTGCCGAGGTCGCCGTCGCGCTCGGCGCGTTCGGACTCGCCGCGCAGCTGCTCGAGCTGTTCCTTGAGCTCGCGGACGCGCTCGATGGAGCCCTTTTCGTTCTGCCAGCGCGCGGTCAGCGCCGTCAGCGTCTCGCGCTTCTCGGCGAGTTCGGCGCGCAACGCGGCGAGCCGCTCCTTGGAGGCGGAGTCCTCCTCCTTGGCGAGCGCCATCTCCTCGATCTCCATGCGCCGCACGGCGCGCTCGACCTCGTCGATCTCCACCGGCCGCGAGTCGATCTCCATGCGCAGCTTGGACGCGGCCTCGTCGACCAGGTCGATGGCCTTGTCCGGCAGGAAGCGCGCGGTGATGTAGCGGTCGGACAGCGTCGCGGCGGCGACCAGCGCGGCGTCCGTGATCCGGACACCGTGGTGCACCTCGTAGCGTTCCTTCAGCCCGCGCAGGATCGCGATCGTGTCCTCAGGGGACGGCTCGCCGACGAGCACCTGCTGGAAGCGCCGCTCGAGGGCGGCGTCCTTCTCGATGTGCTGGCGGTACTCGTCGAGCGTGGTCGCGCCGACCATCCGCAGCTCGCCGCGGGCGAGCATCGGCTTGATCATGTTGCCCGCGTCCATCGCGCCGCCCTCGCCGGTCGCGCCGGCGCCGACGATGGTGTGCAGCTCGTCGATGAAGGTGATGACCTCGCCCGCGGAGTCGGTGATCTCCTTGAGCACGGCCTTCAGCCGCTCTTCGAACTCGCCGCGGTACTTCGCGCCGGCCACCATCGACCCCAGGTCGAGAGCGACGACGCGCTTGCCGCGCAGCGACTCCGGCACGTCGCCGGCGACGATGCGCTGGGCCAGCCCTTCGACGATGGCCGTCTTGCCGACGCCCGGCTCGCCGATCAGGACCGGGTTGTTCTTCGTGCGCCGCGACAGCACCTGCACGACGCGGCGGATCTCGGTGTCCCGGCCGATGACCGGGTCGAGCTCGCCGGCGCGGGCGCGCGAGGTGAGGTCCACGCCGTACTTCTCGAGCGCCTTGAACGTGCTCTCGGGGTCGGGGCTGGTGATCCGGGCGGAGCCGCGGACCTTGGCGAACGCCTCCTGCAGCGCGTCCGGCGTCGCACCGTGGCGCTTGAGCAGGTCGGCGACCTGGCCGCCCTCGGTCGCGAGCCCGACGAGCAAGTGCTCGGTCGAGACGTACTCGTCGCCCAGCTCGGTGGCGAGCTTCTGCGCGCGCGTCAGCGACTTGACGGCGAACGCGTCGAACTGCGGGCTCGACACGGTCGCGCCGGTCGCGGACGGCAGGGCCGCGATGAGCGGCTCGAGTTCCTTGTGCACCACCTCCGGGTCGGCCCCGACCGCGGTCAGCAGCGGCGCGGTGAGCCCCTCACCCTGCGCCAGCAGGGCGCCCAGCAGGTGGGCGGCCGAAACGTGCGGGTTGCCGGCCATCGTGGCCGCCTGCGCCGCCGACGAGATCGCCTGCTGGGTCTTCGTGGTCGGGTTGAAAGCGTCCATCCCTCACCTCATGCTCGGTACTGCGAAAAGTCCTGGTGACAGGCCTGACCGTGACCTGACACTATCTCTAACGCACGAAAACTTGAGTCTGTTCCGCTCAACTCTGTCCGGGGGCGACCGCGCTCGCCGGCAGCCGGGTACCCAACGTCCCGAGCCCCGCCACGGCGAGGCCGGCACACGCTCCCACCAGCACCCAGGGTAACCAGTCCGCGACCGAGAACAGCGAGACCACGACGGGTGCGATCACCTGCGCCACGGTGAACGCGTACTGGTACGCAGCGAGATAACGGCCGCGGGCGACCGGAGGTGCCGCGGCCTCGGCCAGCGCCCCCGACCGCGGCCCGAACACCAGGTCGCCGGCGGCGAACACCAGCGTCGAGGCCAGCAGGTACGCCACGCGCCAGTCGCCGGGCACGACCAGCACGCCCAGGCTGACCAGGCACCAGGCGGCGAACAACGCCGAGCCCACCCGCATCGCGGCGATCCGGTTCAGCCCGGCGGTGAGCCGCAGCGCGAGCGTGCCGCCGACGCTGGTCACCACGGTCAGCAGCGCGACGATCGCACCCGGCAGCCAGGCCGGGCCGTGCAGCCGGTCGAGGACGAACACCGGCGTCCCGATCAGGAAGAAGTCGAGCGAAAGCCCGAAGAGGCCGCTGAAGAGGATCAACGCGAGGTACGGCCGGTCGCGCAGCACCCGGACCGACGGCGTGCAGGCCTGCCGGTGCGGCCGCGCGAGCTGGACGAAGGCGGCGAGGACCGACGCGGCCAGGAAGAACGTCGCGGCGTCGACGGCGAGCGCGATGCGGTAGCCGTCGGTGCCGAGCCACGTCAGGACCGCTCCCGCCGCGAGCCCGCCGAGGCCGAAGCAGCCGGCCCGCACCATCCCCACCTCGGCGAACGGCCGGTCCTTCGGGACGTCGCCCGCGACGTCGGCGATGAGCACGAACAGGGAGCTGTAGAAGAGCTGCTGGCCGGCGGCGAGCAGGACCGCCGCGGCCACCACCGGGCCGGGGCCGTCGGCGATGAGGTAGGCGCCGGCGCCGGCGGCCTGCAGCAACTGGGCGACGATCACCACGGCACGCGGCCCGATGCTGTCCACCATCCGCCCGGCCAGCGGCGGCACGACGAGTCCGCCGACCGCACCGAGGGTGACGGCGGTACCCGCCATCGCCAGCGGCACCCCGACCACCTGCGTCACGTAGACCAGCGCCAACGGGAGGAACAAACCTGAGCCGAAGTTGTCGATCCCCAACGCGCACAGCAGTGCGACCCGGCTACGCGTCACCCACCGACGTTAGCTCTGACGAATGGCCCCAAGTCAGGACCGAACGGACACTTTCCCCAGGGGAAAAAGCCACTTCCGGTATGCCTCTTCGCCGTGGTGTCACTTGGTCGTGTCAGCCAGGACGGCGGCGTTGCCGAGCGCCCGGCGGAGGTCGGCGTTCATCTCCGCGAGCCGCGCGGTGAGGTCGGTGACGCGCTCGTCGTCCCAGCCGCCGAGCGCCTTCTCCATGAACTCGAGGTAGCCGGCGCGCCAGCGGGCGAGCTCGGCCCGGCCCTTCTCCGACACGCTCACCAAGGAGGCACGGCCGTCTTCGGGCGCGGGACGGCGGTCGACGAGCCCGGCGGCGGAGAGCTGGGTGATCTGCCTGCTCACGACCGACAGGTCGACGAACCGGCGTTTCGCGAGCTCGGACGGCCGCGCCTCGCCGTTCTTCAGCAGGTCCGAAAGCAGCATCGCGGCCGCCGGGTGCAATCCGGGCTCGCTCTGCCAGGTCTGCATGATCCAGGCGTGCTGCAGCTGGGAAGCGGTCTTCAGCTCGCGCATGAGCTCGACCCGGACGTCGTCGTCGGTGTCGTCGAAGCTCATTGGCACCTCCCTTAGTTGTGCAATACAAGTTTATGACCGGACACTTGCTGAGGACAACCATCGGCCCGGTGAGGTCGCCCACGCCGTGACCGGGACGGATACACCCGGTCGGAGCAACAATGCGGGCAAAAGGCTGCCCGGCCGCTACCCTGCGGACGGGCCGTGCGAGCGGCACGTTCGAGTGACGAGGTGAAAGCAGTGGCGATGGACCCAGGAGGCGGCGGTGAGCGGAAGAGCCGTCGCCGTGCCCCGGCCGGCGGTGCGTGACGGGGTGCCGCCGCTCAACCGACCCGTGAACACCGGCCCATGACAGCCGACCAGGTCAGCCCGCTCCCCAGGTCTTCGGCGCCGCGCGAAGCTCCCGCGGCCGTCACGGCGATGGTCCGGCTCATCCGGGACAGCTGGGCCAAGTCCGAGCCGTACATCGCCGACATCTCGCAGTTCTTCTACGGGATGCTGTTCACCCTCGCCCCGACCACGCGCGACTTCTTCCCGATCAACATGGAGATCCAGCGCGGCAGGCTGGTGCGCGCGCTCGTGCACATCGTGCAGATGGTGGACCGGCCCGACGACCTCGCGCCGTTCCTGCGCCAGCTGGGCCGCGACCACCGCAAGTTCGGCGTCGTGCCCCGCCACTACGAAGCGGTCGGTACCGCGCTGCTGGCGTCCCTCAAGAACCACCTCGGCCCGGAGTGGACGCCCGAGGTCGAACGGGCCTGGGCCGAGGCGTTCACCATCGCCGCGCGGGCCATGCAGGACGCCGCCGCGGCCGACACGAACCCGCCGTCGTGGTCGGCCACCGTGGTCGAGCACCGGCGGCTGACCTGGGACCTGGCACTGGTCCGCGTGCTGCCCGACCAGCCGGTGCCCTACCACCCCGGCCAGTACGTGAGCGTCGAAGTCCCGCAGCGGCCGCGGCTGTGGCGGTACCTCTCGCCGGCCAACGCGCCGCGCGAGGACGGCGGCATCGAGTTCCACGTCCGGGCGATCGACGGCGGCTGGGTCTCGCGCGCCATCGTCAGCCACACCCAGCCCGGCGACGTCTGGCGGCTCGGCCCGCCGCTGGGCCGGATGGCGGTCGACCGGGAGTCGTCGCGAGGCGTGCTGATGGTCGCGGGCGGCACGGGCATCACGCCGCTGCGGGCGATCCTCGACCACCTCGCGCTGTGGGGGGAGAACCCGAAGACGCGGCTGTTCTACGGCGGCCCGACCCGCGAGGACCTCTACGACCTCGACGAGCTGCGCGCACTCGCGGCCGTCAACCCCTGGCTGGCCATCACGCCGGTGGTGGAGCGCGGCGGCGACGTCCCCGGGTTCGAGCAGGGCACGCTGGCCGACGCCGTGACGCGGTACGGCTCGTGGCCCGGCCACGACATCCTCGTGTCCGGCTCGCCGGCGATGATCCGCGCGACGGTGTCGCGCATGCTGGTCGCGGGCAGCGCGCTGGACCAGATCCAGTACGACCCGTTCACGATCGACTAGCCACCGTCGGCAGGTGGCAATCCGCCGTCCGGTGAATGATTTCGTTACGCTTCGGAAATCGGCAACCGGTAACGGATGAATCCGACGTGGTGATCATTTTCACGCAGCGACAGATCGGGTTTACCGGGCGTACCTGAATTGCTCCGTTCGAGCGGGAACGCACGTAATCACGCGCATCTGCACGGGAATTCGCCTACAGTCGGGAACCCTCGGGGGCGGTACCGCGACAGCGACGCCGCATGCACGGCGCAAAAGTCTTTGCAGGACTGGAGATTACCGTTCCCGATGAACGCTGAATCCGTGAAGATCTCCACAATGCCCGAAACGCTTCCCGTTTCGGCCGTGGAAGGTCGAGAGATGGCCCGGTTGATTCGTGAGAGTTTCGCGGAGATCGAGCCGAAAGCCGACGAACTCGCGCAGTACTTCTACGGCGCGTTGTTCGTGGTCGCGCCCGATTGCCGCGATCTGTTCCCGGTCACCATGACGACCCAGCGGAGCAGGCTGCTGCGCGCACTCGTGTACGTGGTGCAGATGGTCGACCGGCCCGACGAACTGGTCACCTTCCTCGGGCAGCTGGGCCGCGACCACCGCAAGTTCGCCGTCGTCTCCCGCCACTACGACGCCGTCGGGACCGCATTGATCGCGGCGCTGAAACGATTCCTCAAGGAGAAGTGGACCGCCGAGGTGGAATCGGCGTGGACCGCGGCGTACGGGCTCATCGCCAAGACCATGCGCGAGGCCGCCCAGGCGGAGACCGGGCCGGCGGCGTGGGCGGCGACCGTGCTGGAACACCGGAAGCTCGCCCGCGACGTCGCACTGGTCAAGGTGCGGACCGACGGTCTCCTGCCGTACCGCGCCGGCGGGTACGTCAGTGTGGAAGTGCCGCAGCGGCCCCGGTTCTGGCGGTACCTCTCGCCGGCGAACGCGCCGCGCGGCGACGGTCAGCTCACCTTCCACGTGCGCGCCGTGCCCGGCGGCTGGGTCAGCGGAACCATCGTCAACCACACCAGGCCGGGTGACGTCTGGCGCCTCGGGCCGTCGATGGGCGTGCTCAACGTGCAGCCGACCACGACGAAACGGCGGTTGCTCATGATCGGCGGCGGCACCGGGATCACGCCGTTGCTGGCCATTCTCGACGACCTCTCCCGCTGGAAGCGGAACCCATCGGTGCACCTGTTCTTCGGGGGCCGAAGACCGGAAGACCTGTACGCGCTGGAGAACCTGCGCCGGCTGGCCGCGACGTCCAAGTGGCTGACCGTCACGCCGGTCACGGAGGAGGGCGCGGTCGCCGGCGGCGACCGGGGCACGCTCGCCCACGCCGTGACCCAGCGGGGCGCGTGGCTGGACCACGACGTCCTCGTTTCCGGTTCGCCGTCGATGATCCAGTCGACCGTCGCGAAGCTGCTGGCCAGGGGGATCGACCTGGAACGAATATCCTACGACCCGTTCACGCTGGACTGAGTTCTCGCTATCTTCGCCGATATGGAGATGACCATTCCGGTTTCGGACGGCACCATCGGCGGCTACCTGGCGGAACCCGCGGGCCCGGGTCCCCACCCTGGCGTGGTGCTCATCCACGATGCGTTCGGGCTGAGCCAGGACACGAAAACCATCACCGACCGCTTCGCGGCCGAGGGCTACCTCGCACTCAGCCCCGACCTGTATTCGCGCGGGGGCATGCGCCGCTGCGTGCGCCGGGTGTTCTCGGACATGTTCGCCAACAAGGGCCGCACGTTCGACGACATCGAGGCCGCGCGTTCCCTGCTCGCCGGACGGCCGGACTGCTCGGGCCGGATCGGCATCGCCGGGTTCTGCCTGGGCGGCGGCTTCGCGCTCGTCGCGGCGTCGCGCGGGTTCGACGCGTCGGCGCCGTACTACGGGCAGCTGCCGAAGAACCTGTCGGTACTGGACGACGCATGCCCGATCGTCGCCAGCTTCGGCAAGAAGGACTTCGGGCTGCGTGGCGCCGCGGCGAAACTCGAGACGGCGCTCACCGAGCGTGGCATCCCGCACGACGTCAAGGAGTACCCGGACGCCAGCCACGGGTTCGCCAACAAGATCGACACGGCGGCTCCGGTGAATCTGCTGCTCAAGGTCGTCGGCTTCACCTACCACCACGAGTCGGCCGAAGACGCGTGGCGCCGGGTGACGTCCTTCTTCGGCGAACACCTGCAGCAACCGGACCTACCTTCGCACTGAGCCAAGTGGGGCAGAGCTTTCGTCGAACGGCGGTAGTTCGTTGACCGTTGTGCCCGAATCGCCTTATGGTCTAGACCACATCGATCCCTCCGATGTGCTCGCTCGTCCTCCCCCGGAACAACGGTGTTCCCCCTCGAGGAGCCGAAATGACCTGGAACCGAAAGCTCTTCGCGGCCGCTGCCGGTGTCTTGCTCGCGCCGGTACTGGTCGTCGTCCTCCCCGCCACCACCGCGAGCGCCCACGGCTACATCTCGGACCCGCCCAGCCGGCAGGCCAACTGCGCGGCCGGAAAGGTCCCCGACTGCGGCAGCATCATCTACGAACCCCAGAGCGTGGAAGGTCCCAAGGGCCTGCGCAGCTGCGACGGCGGCAACGCGCGCTTCTCGCAGCTCTCCGACGAGTCGAAGCCGTGGCCCGCCAAGTCCGTCGGCACGACGGTGACGTTCAACTGGGTGTTCACCGCCCGCCACGCCACGAAGGACTACCAGTACTTCGTCGGCAACGCCCTCGTCGCGTCGTTCGACGGCAACGGCCAGCAGCCGCCGGCGACGGTGTCGCACACGGTGAACCTGTCCGGCTATTCGGGCCGGGTGAAGGTGCTCGCGATCTGGAACATCTCCGACACCACCAACGCGTTCTACAGCTGCGTCGACCTCCAGATCGGCGGTGGCGGGACTCCGCCACCGACCACGACCGCGACCCGGCCGCCCACGACGACTCCGACGACCACGCCGCCTTCGAGCGGCACGTGGGCGGCGGGCACGGCGTACAAGGTCGGCGACGTCGTCACCTACGGCGGCGCGAGCTACCGCTGCATCCAGCCGCACACGGCGATCGCGGGCTGGGAGCCGCCGAACACCCCGGCACTCTGGCAACGTCTGTGAGGCCGGCCCTGGCCGTCGTCGCGCTGCTGCTCACCAGCTGCGGCGCGACGGCCGCCCCGCCCGCGCACAACGCGGCCGACGTGATGTTCCTGCAGATGCTGATCCCGCAGAACCGGCAGGGCATCGAGATCGTCCGGCTGGCCGCCGACCGGCCGTTGCCGGCCCCGCTGAAGGAACTGGCCGCGGCGATCGGGTCGACCCAGCAGACCGAGATCGACACGATGAAGGGCTGGCTCCGCGGCTGGAACGCGCCCGAGGCGATGGACATGGATCCGCAGGTCCACGCGGGACACGGTGGCATGAAGATGACCTCGCCGGACCTCGTGTCGGCGTTGAAGTCCGCGCCGGACGCCGAGTTCGGCCGCAGGTTCCTGGACGTGCTGACCGGTCAGCAGCAGGGCGCGGCCGAGCTGGCCCGGACGGAAACCGGCAGCGGGGTCAACGCCGAGGCTCGCGACCTGGCCCGGCGGGTCATCGAGTCGCGGACGGCGGAAGTCGCGCAGCTGCTGAACTTCAAGGTGTGAGACCCGCGGCGCACCTTGAACGCGAGAAGGCCTCCCCGGTCACTCGGGGAGGCCTTCGTCGTTCGGGGTGTCAGCGGCGCTTGGGCCGCCAGACCACCATCGCCGTCTGCTGGTTGAGGGGCACCAGGTCCCGGCGGTAGGACGCGTGCGCCGCCGCCGTCGCCTGTTCCGCTGCCACGTACGCCGCGGCCAGTTCTTCGGTCAGCTCGGTGATCCGGGCCCGCAGCGCGTCGACCTGGTTCTCCAGCTCGATGATGCGCTTGATGCCGGCCAGGTTGACACCGTCCTCCTGGGACAGCCGCTGGACCTCGCGCAGCAGCGCGATGTCCCGCATCGAGTACCGCCGGCCGCCGCCGGGGGTGCGGCCCGGTGACACCAGGCCCTGCCGGTCGTAGGTGCGCAACGTCTGCGCGTGCATCCCGGCGAGCTGGGCCGCCACCGAGATGACGAACACCGGGGTCTCCTCGTCCCCCTCAGGGGGCATCCCGCCGAACATCTGTCTCACCTACCTTGCAGCAGCTCGGTGATCTCCGGCCGGGGGTCGTGCCCGGCCATCGCCTCGGCGTACGCCTGCAGCGCCTCGCGCGCCTTGTCGTCCAGTTTGGCGGGGATCGCCGCCTGGAGGGTGACGAGCAGGTCACCTTGCGAACCGTCGCGCTTGGCGATGCCCTTGCCGCGCACGCGCAGCACGCGCCCGCTCGCCGTGCCCGGCGGCACCTTGAGCGAGACCTTGCCCTCGAGCGTCGGCACCGTGATCGTGGTGCCGAGAGCCAGCTCGGTGAAGTCCACCGGCACGGTGATCGTCAGGTCGAGCGCCTTGCGGCCGAACAGCGCGTGCGGAGCCACGTGCACCCGGACGTACAGGTCCCCCGCCTGCGCCCCGCCCCGGCCGGGCTCGCCCTGGCCGGCCAGCCGGATGCGCTGGTCGTCGTCGACGCCCGGCGGGATCCGGACGGTCAGTGTGCGGGTCCGCGTGCTGACGCCTTCGCCGCCGCACTCCGGGCACGGGTCGTCGATGATCGTCCCGCGGCCGCGGCAGTCGCGGCACGGCTCCGAGAACGCGAACGCGCCCTGGCTGCGGCTGACCAGCCCCGAACCGGAACAGGTCGGGCAGGTCCGCGGCGACGTCCCCGGCCGCGCGCCGTTGCCGCCGCACGTGGCACAGGTCGCCGGGCTCGACAGCCGCAGCGGCAGGGTCGCGCCCTTGACCGCCTCGGCGAAGTCGATCCGGACGTCCGTCTCGACGTCGGCACCGCGCTGCGGCCGGTTCGCCGTCGCACCCGCCGACGCCCGGCCGCGGCCGAACAGCCCGCCGAGGATGTCGCCGAGCCCGCCGAAACCGCCCTGCTGACCGGCGCCGGCCTGGCCGAAGATGTCGCCCATGTCGAAGCTGCCGGTACCGCCGCCACCGGGGAAGTTGAAGCCACCCCCGCCGCCGAACAGGCGCCGCGCCTCGTCGTACTCCTTGCGCTTGCTCGCGTCGGAGAGCACGCCGTAGGCCTCGGAGACCGCCTTGAACTTCTGCTCCGCCTGCGCGTTGCCGGCGTTCGCGTCCGGGTGGTTCTCCTTGGCCAGCTTCCGGTAGGCCTTCTTGATCTCGTCCGCGGTGGCGTCGGAGGAGACGCCCAGCTCACGGTAGAAGTCCTTACCGATCCATTCCCGTGCGCTCATCGGGCGTCTCCTCCTCCCACTTGAACCTGACAGTGATTACTGCTGCTGCTCATCGACTCCGCCGCCGAGTGGCCGCTCGCCACCGACGGACGGGTCCTCCGGGGCCGCACCGGGCTCGTGGTCGGTCACGCCGACCAGCGCCGCCCGCAGTACGCGGTCCCCGAAGCGGTAGCCGCGGCGCATGACCACGGTGACCGTCGGGCCCGCCACGTCCGGCGAGGTGTTGTGCTGCACGGCCTCGTGCACGCTCGGGTCGAAGGGCTCGCCCTCGGCACCGAACGACTCGAGGCCCGCGCGCTGCAGACCGCTGATCAGCTTGTCGCCGACGGCCTTGAACGCGCCGGTGAGGTCACCGTGCTGCTCGGCCCGCTCGAGGTCGTCGAGCAGCGGCAGCAGGTCGTTCACCACGGTCGCCTTCGCGCCGATCACGACCGCCTCGCGGTCGCGCTCGACCCGCTTCCGGTAGTTGGCGTACTCCGCCTGCAGGCGCTGGAGGTCGGCGGTGCGCTCGGCCAGCTCCTTCTCCACGTCGGAGACGACCGACACCGAATCGTCCACAATGGACTCGCCGAGCGAGGGGCCCGCGTGTTCCACGGGCGCCTCGTCCGGCTCCGGTGCGGCGTGGGCCGGACCGGGCGGGCGGACCTGCCCGGTCTGGGGGTCCACCCGACGACGGTCCCGCACGACCACCGGCTCCTCGTGGCCTCGGCCGGAGTTCTCGGATTCGTCGTAGCTGTGGGTCACTTCTTCGGGTCCTCTTCGACGATCTCGGCGTCCACCACGTCATCGGCCTTGGCCTGGCCGCCGGCCGCACCGGCGTCCCCGGCCGCACCCGCGCCCGCGGCACCTTCGGCGCCCGCCGCACCGGCGTTCGCGTTGGCGTACAGGGCGGTGCCCAGCTCCTGCGAAGCGGCGTTCAGCTTCTCGATCGACTCGCGGATCTTGGTCGAGTCGGTGCCCTTCAGCGCCTCGTTGGCCTCGTCGATCGCGGTCTTGACCTTGCCCTTGAGGTCCTCGGGCAGCTTGTCGTCGTTGTCCTTGACGAACTTCTCGGTCTGGTAGACCAGCGTCTCCGCCTGGTTGCGGGTCTCCGCCTCCTCGCGGCGCTTCTTGTCCTCCTCGGCGTGCGCCTCGGCGTCCTTGACCATGCGCTCGATGTCGTCCTTCGGCAGCGCGGAGCCACCGGTGATCGTCATCGACTGTTCCTTGTTCGTGCCCAGGTCCTTCGCGGTCACGTGCACGATGCCGTTGGCGTCGATGTCGAAGGTGACCTCGATCTGCGGCACGCCACGCGGGGCCGGCGGGAGACCGGTCAGCTCGAACATGCCGAGCTTCTTGTTGTGCGCGGCGATCTCGCGCTCACCCTGGAACACCTGGATCTGCACCGACGGCTGGTTGTCGTCCGCGGTGGAGAAGATCTCCGAGCGCTTGGTCGGGATCGTGGTGTTGCGCTCGATGAGCTTGGTGAACACGCCACCCTTGGTCTCGATGCCCAGCGACAGCGGGGTGACGTCCAGCAGCAGGACGTCCTTGACCTCGCCCTTCAGGACACCGGCCTGCAGGGCCGCGCCGACCGCGACGACCTCGTCCGGGTTCACGCCCTTGTTCGGCTCGCGGCCGCCGGTCAGCTCCTTGACCAGCTCGGCGACGGCCGGCATGCGGGTGGACCCACCGACGAGCACGACGTGGTCGATGTCGCCGACGGAGATGCCCGCGTCCCGGATGACGTTGTTGAACGGCGCCTTGGTCCGGTCGAGCAGGTCCGAGGTGATCTTCTGGAACTCGGCGCGCGAGAGCGTCTCGTCGAGGAACAGCGGGTTCTTGTCCGCGTCCACGGTGATGTACGGCAGGTTGATGCTGGCCGAGTTCGAGCTGGACAGCTCGATCTTCGCCTTCTCCGCCGCCTCGCGGATGCGCTGCAGCGCCATCTTGTCCTTGGTCAGGTCGATGCCGTTCGTCGCCTTGAACTTGTCGACCAGCCACTTGACGATGCGCTCGTCCCAGTCGTCACCACCGAGGTGGTTGTCACCGGAGGTCGCGCGGACCTCGACGACGCCCTCGCCGATCTCCAGCAGCGAGACGTCGAACGTGCCGCCACCGAGGTCGAAGACCAGGATGGTCTGCTCCTTCTCGCCCTTGTCCAGGCCGTACGCCAGCGCGGCGGCGGTCGGCTCGTTGACGATGCGGAGCACGTTCAGGCCGGCGATCTGCCCGGCCTCCTTGGTGGCCTGCCGCTGGGCGTCCTCGAAGTACGCCGGGACGGTGATGACCGCGTCGGTGATCGTCTCGCCCAGGTACGCCTCGGCGTCGCGCTTGAGCTTCATCAGCACGCGCGCGCTGATCTCCTGGGAGGTGTAGTTCTTCCCGTCGATCTCGGTCTTCCAGTCGGTGCCGATGTGCCGCTTCACGGACCGGATCGTCCGGTCGACGTTCGTCACGGCCTGGTTCTTCGCCGGCTGACCGGTCAGCACTTCGCCGTTCTTGGCGAAGGCGACGATCGACGGGGTGGTCCGGGAGCCTTCCGAGTTGGCGATGACCGTCGGCTCGCCGCCCTCAAGGACGGCGACGACCGAGTTGGTCGTGCCGAGGTCGATGCCGACCGCTCGCGCCATGGTGCTTTCCTCCTGTGTAAGCAGCTCGCCTGCTATGGTTCGTGACCTGCACGTTCGCCCCCACCTTGAGCGGGGCTCTGGCAAGTTCTATCGGGCCTTCGCGCCTCTCGTCAAGCCAGACTTGAGTCGGTTGCGCTCAACCTTCACATCCAGCCTAACGAGCCGGTCCGGGTTCTTGTTCCCGGGTTCACCGGCAGACCGCGTCACGCCCCGGTGTGACCCCGCTCACCAGGTACTTCACCTCGGCCGCGCGGGCGCAGGCCGAGTTGAACAGCCCGGTGTGGCCGTCGTCGGTGCGGGTGAGCAGGGCTCCGCTGTCGATGCTCGCGACCAGCCCGCGGGCCCAGGACAGCGGTGTCGCCGGGTCGTGCGCGCCGCCGACGACCAGGATCGGCGGGGCGCCGCGCACCGGGTGGGGCTGCGGCGGGTTCTTCGCCGGCACCGGCCAGCCGGCGCACCCGCTGGTGAGGTCCCAGAACTCGGAGTACCGCCAGCTGTGCGGCGCCACCGCGCGGACCAGCCCGGCCAGCGCGCCCATGTCCGCGGGTCCGGTGAACGGTGACGGGAAGTCGTGGCAGCCGATCGCCCGGTAGGCCCCATAGATCGGGGAGAGGAACTGGTTCCGCTCGGTCAGCCCCTTGGCGTCCGGGAACTCCCCGCCGGCCGCGGCCAGCGCCTTCCCCAGCGCCGGCCACTCCTCGCGGAGGTAGAGGTGGTTGTAGACGCCGGCCGAGACCTCGTCGGCCGTCGCCTTGCGGCCGAGGTCGCTCGACCAGATCGCCCCCTGCGCCGCCCTGGCCACGACGTCGTCGTAGAAGCGGAGGACGTCCTGGCCGTGCAGGACGCACTCCGCCGAGCCGCGGCACCAGCCCGCGAACCGGACCAGCGCGTCCTCGGTCGCGGCGGCCTCCTCGAGGATCGCCTGACGCAGCGGCCGTGCGTGGTCGACCGCGCCGTCGAGCACCATCGTGCGCACCCGGCCGGGGTGCTTCGACGCGTAGATCGCACCCAGTTCGGTGCCGTAGGACAGGCCCAGCCAGGAGATCTTCGGCTCGCCGAGCGCGGTGCGGATCGTCTCGATGTCCTCGGCCGCGCTCCGGGTGTCCGCGTTCGCCAGCAACGGCCCGGTCCTGGCCAGGCAGTCCCGGCCCGCCGCCCGGTTGTGCGCCACCAGCGCGTCGAACCCCGCGGCGGTCGACGGGAACCGGTCCAGCGCCGGGTCGAACAGCGTCGCCGCGTCGCAGGTGATGCGCGGGGTGCTGAACCAGTCGCCGCGCGGGTCGAACCCCACGACGTCGAACCGCTGCCGCAGCGGCGCGAGGTCCGGCGAAGCCAGTCCGCCGAACTGCACGAACCCGACGCCGGAGCCGCCCGGCCCGCCCGGGTTCACCAGCAGCGAGCCGATCCGGTGGCCCGGATCGAGCGCGGGCAGCCGGGCCAGCGCGAGCTGCGCCGAGCCGAGCTCCGGCCGCGCGCGGTCGATCGGCACGTCGACCGTCGCGCACTCCGCCGCCGGCTCCTGCTGCGTGGCACACGGGTGCCACGACAGCGCCGACGCTTCGGCGACGGCCGGCACCGCCGCCATGACCACGACCGCCGCGATGACCGCGACCGCCGCAATGAGCCGGCGCACGTCCATGATCCGTTTCCTCCCCTGCACGCCGGCTTTCGGCGTGCTTCCTTCCTAACAGCGACCACCGACAACTCAGGAGCGGCGGGCGGTCCCGGAAGAAAGCGAGGAATCCGGATTTCCTTGCTGGACAACGACTTCAGCCGGGGTGCCGACCCACGAAGTCACTCGATAGTGGGAATTCACGGTCACCGGCACCCCCAGGGCCGGCGTCGTGGTCTGTTCGCCGCGGGTGAAGCCCACGACGCCGAACATCGCGACGGCCCCCAGCAGCGCGGCGGCGAGCACCCGCCGTTCGATCCTGCCCATCGGAAAGTCCCCCCGTAGATATAGAGAAAGGTCAGGCCGCGCGGACCGTGACGCTGCCGCTGTCGGTCGTCAGGTCGAGCGTGTGCGGGGCGGAGCCGTCGGTCGGGACGCCGATGTCGCGGTGCCCGCTGTCGCTGTCGCCGACGACGCGGTACGGGCCGCCCGGCACCTCGACGTCGACGCTGCCGCTGTCGGCCTTCACCTTGACGTCGTTCGCCTGCGACAGCGAGAAGTCGACGCTCCCGCTCGACGACGTCACGTCGACCGGGCCACGCACCTCGGTGCCCCTGATGCTGCCCGAGTCCGCGTGCAGCTGGACCTCGCCGACGTCCCGCAGGTCGATCCCGCCGCTCTCCAGCCGCAGCTTCACCGGGCCGGACACGTCTTCGACGCGGGCGTGGCCGGAGTCGGACCGGACGTCCACGCTCGCCACCCCGGCGACGTCCAGGCCGCCCGAGTCCATCCGGCCGGTCACCGGGACGCCCGGCGGCACGACCACCTCGTAGTCGACCGAGCAGTTGCTCCCGCAGTCGGCGAGCACGAGCTGGTCGCCGTCGACGCGGAAGAACGAGTCGCCCGGCTTGCTGCGCCAGTGGTAGCTGATCTTCTGGTGCACGGTCGACGGTCCGGTGCCGGTGCGGATCTTCACCGAGCCCGAGTCGCTCTCCAGCTTCACGCTGCGGATGGTCTGCGAGACGGTGTTGGTGTTCTCGTAGTCCGAGCCCCAGCCCCAGCCGAACGCGGTCGCCAGGCCGATGCCGATCAAGACGATGCCACCCAGGGCCAGAAGCGGGCGCGCCATGGTCGTTGGTCCCCTCAGTGATGTTTCCTCTGCGTGAGAAAACGTTATGGCCTGGTGCACGGGCGGTACATGGGGGTAACCCCCCGAAAGACCCTGAGATCCGTCCCTGACACGCGGGGCGGCATCGGGGGGCCTAACCTGGCGCAGTCCCCGGAGTTCTTGATCAGGAGGATCCATGCCGCAAGCACCCGGCCCGTACGAATCCCTGCCCGAAGTGCCGTCCTTCACCCTCCGCAGCAGCGACGTCGCCGACGGCGAAACCCTGGCCACGCCCCACTTGTCCGGCATCTTCGGCGCCGGCGGCGAGGACCGTTCGCCGCACCTGGCGTGGGCGGGCTTCCCGGAGGAGACGAAGAGCTTCGCGGTGACCTGCTACGACCCCGACGCCCCCACCGGCAGCGGGTTCTGGCACTGGGCCGTGTTCAACATCCCGGCGTCGGTGACGGAGCTGGCCTCCGGGGCGGGCGACGGCTCCGGCCTCCCCGAAGGAGCGGTGACGCTGAAGGGCGACGGCGGGGTCAAGCGGTTCCTCGGCGCGGCGCCGCCGCCCGGGCACGGCCCGCACCGCTACTACTTCGCGGTCCACGCGCTGGACGTCGACAAGCTGGAGGTCCCGGAGGACGCCACCCCGGCGTTCCTCGGCTTCAACATGTTCGGGCACACCCTGGCCCGCGCGGTGATCACGCCGGTGTACGAGAACAAGGGCTGAGGTTCGACGTTCCCGGCGTCTCAGCGCAGAGGCGCCGGGAAGGTGCCTTCGCGCTCCAGGTACCGGCCCTGCGTGTGCTCGCCGAAGCCGAACTGCCGGTACAACCCGTGCGCGTCGGCGGTGTGCAGCATCCAGCGGAACCCGGCGCCGGGACCGTTGTCGATCATCTCCCGGACGAGCTCCTTGCCGAGCCCGGTGCCCCGGGCGGAGTCGACGACGAACACGTCGGCCAGGTACGCCGAGCTGACGCCGTCGGAAAAGGCCCGCGCGAAGCCGACCTGCTCGTCACCGCGGTAGGCGCCGACGACCCGCCACGACGCGGCGACCGCGGCCTCGACCTGCTCGCGGGTGCGCCAGCGGCCCCAGTAGGCCTCGGTGGAGAGGAACTTCCACACGACGTCGAGGTCCAGCCGCGCCGGGTCGTCGTCCAGCTCGTACTCGCCGAAGATCCGCATGCCCCGACGCTAACTCCGGCGTCAACGCGGTTTCAGCAGGTAGTCGACCACCGGGCGCAGCTCGTCCGCGGACGGCGGCTCGTCGTCGATCAGGCCCTGGATCAGCAGCCCGTCGATGCCCGCGAGGAACACCCGGAACGCCACTTCGTCGTCGTGCCGGACCATCGACGTCAGGACGTCGAGCCAGCGCCGCGCGGCCGGGCGCAGCTCCGGCTTCCGGGCGGCCAGCAGGTACAGCTCGTACTCCGCCATCGTGCGCCCGCGCCGCGGCCCCAGCGCCTCGGCGAGCAGGCCCGCGACCTCCTCTGCGCCGCGCGAACCGCGGGACCGCGCCCGGTCGATCATCCAGTAGACCTCGGTCGCCATGTCGCGCGCGCACGAGATGAGCGTCGCGATCAGCAGGTCGTCCAGCGAGGAGAAGTGGTAGGTCGTGGACGTCGTCGGGACGCCGGCCTCGGCCGCGACGGTCCGATGCGTCACGCCCGCGACGCCGTCGCGCTCGATGACCCGCAGCGTCGCCGCGATGATCTCCGCGCGCCGCTTGTCGCCGCGCGCCTTGCGGCCGTCGACCTGCAGTTTCACGCCGATGCACTCCCGATTTCGATCAGCACCACACCGCCGATGACCAGTACCAGTCCGGCGATCATCGCCGCGTTGACCGGTTCCTTGAGGAACACGACGCCGATGATCGCGACCAGGGCGACGCCTGCCGCGGCCCAGATCGCGTAGGCGACGCCGAACGGCAAGCCCAGCTTCAGCACGTACGACAGCGCGACGAACGCGACGGCGTACCCGAGCACCACGACGATCGACGGGCCGAGCTTCGAGAAGCCCTCGGAGAGCTTCAGCGAGACCGTCGCGGAGACCTCGGCGGCGATCGCCAGCGCGAGGAGAAGGTACGCACCCATAGGGTGAAAAGTATCTGAACGATCGTCCCAAAACAAAGAGCGACGTACACCACATCGGTGGGACTTAAGGCCACTCAACGGGTTACTCATCAGTAAGGAAGGTTAGTCTCCCGGCACCACCACAGTTCTGATCCGGACGAAAGGCACCCGAACGATGGGCGCTCTCCAACTGACGCTCGGCGGGCTCTCCGTCGTGCTCGGCCTCGTCGCCTGGGGCATGTTCGCCGCGACGATCGCCCGTTTCGTGCGGGTGATCCGGCTCGGGCAGCCCGACTCGACGCGCAACGGGCCGTTCGCGGCGCGCATGAAGACGCTGATCAAGGAGTTCGCCGCGCACACGCGGATGAACCGCAAGCGCAGCGTCGGCCCGGCCCACTGGCTGGTCATGTGGGGCTTCCTGCTCGGCTCGCTCGCCCTGTTCGAGGCCTACGGCGAGGTCTTCGTGCCGACCTGGGGCTGGCCGATCCTCGACGACTTCCCGCCGTTCCAGCTGCTCATGGAGCTGCTCGGGCTCGGCACGATCGTCGGCATCCTGGTGCTGATGGCGATCCGCCAGCGCAACCACCCGCGCCGCGCCGACCGCCAGTCGCGTTTCCAGGGCTCCAACTTCAAGTGGGCGTACTTCATCGAGGCCGTCGTCCTGATCGAAGGCATCGGCATCCTCGGCGTCCGCGCCGCGAAGGCCGCGCTCGGCGCGCACGAGACGCCGACCTGGGCCGCTTTCGTCTCGAACCCGCTCGGACACCTGCTGCCGGCCAGCCCGAACCTGGTCACGGTGTTCGCGTTCGTCAAGCTGATGAGCGCCACGGTGTGGCTGATCGTCGTCGCGCGCACGATGACCATGGGCATCGCGTGGCACCGCTTCAGCGCCTTCTTCAACATCTACTTCAAGCGCGAGGCCGACGGCGGCGTCGCCCTGGGCGCGCTCAAGCCGATGATGAGCGGCGGCAAGGTCCTCGACCTGGAGGAAGCCGACCCCGACGAGGACACCTTCGGCGTCGGCAAGATCGAGGACTTCAGCTGGAAGGGCTGGCTCGACTTCTCGACGTGCACCGAGTGCGGCCGCTGCCAGGAGCAGTGCCCCGCGTGGAACACCGGCAAGCCGCTGTCGCCGAAGCTGGTCATCACGCAGCTGCGTGACCACGCCTACGCGAAGGCGCCGTACCTGCTGGCCGGCGGCAAGCGCGACATGGCCGGCGACGAGATCGGCTTGTCCGGGGACAACATGTACGCGGGGATCGACGTCCTCGCGATCGCCGAGTCCCAGAAGGCGCTGATCGGCGACGACGGCGGTGTCATCGACCCCGACGTCCTGTGGTCCTGCACCAGCTGCGGCGCCTGCGTCGAGCAGTGCCCGGTCGACATCGAGCACGTCGACCACATCGTCGACATGCGCCGCTACCAGGTGATGATCGAGTCGTCGTTCCCGAGCGAGCTGAACGGCATGTTCAAGAACCTGGAGAACAAGGGCAACCCGTGGGGCCAGAACGCCAAGGACCGGCTGGCCTGGACCGAGGACCTCGACTTCGAGGTGCCCGTGTTCGACGGCGACCTCGGCGACGCCGAGTACCTGTTCTGGGTCGGCTGCGCCGGCGCGTTCGAGGACCGCGCGAAGAAGACGACGCGGGCGGTCGCGGAGCTGCTGCACATGGCGGGCGTCAAGTACACCGTGCTCGGCTCGGAGGAGTCCTGCACCGGCGACCCGGCCCGCCGCGCCGGCAACGAGTTCCTGTTCCAGATGCTCGCCCAGCAGAACGTCGAGGTGCTGAACTCGGTGTTCGAGGGCCGCGAGCGCAAGGCCCGCAAGGTCGTCGTGACCTGCGCGCACTGCTTCAACACCCTCGCCAACGAGTACCCGGAGCTGGGCGGCCAGTTCGACGTCGTGCACCACACGCAGCTGCTGAACCGCCTGGTGCGCGAGAAGCAGCTGGTGCCGGTGGCACCGGTCGCCGAGGACGTCACCTACCACGACCCGTGCTACCTCGGCCGCCACAACAAGGTGTACGAGGCGCCGCGTGAGCTGGTCGGCGCGACGGGCGCGCAGCTGCGCGAGATGCCGCGGCACGGCGACAAGTCGATGTGCTGCGGCGCCGGCGGCGCGCGGATGTGGATGGAAGAGAAGATCGGCAAGCGGATCAACGTCGAGCGCGTCGACGAGGCGCTCGGCACCGCGCCGTCGAAGATCGCCACCGGCTGCCCGTTCTGCAAGGTGATGCTGAACGACGGCCTCACCGCGCGCCAGGCCGACGGCAGCGCGAGCGAGAAGGTCGAGATCGTCGACGTCGCGCAGATGCTGCTGGAGTCGGTCAAGCGCAAGCCGGAACCGAAGCCGATCGCCCTCGGAGCGCCGTCGCTCGCGGAGGAGTGACACATTTCTCGAAAACGCACGGCCCCGGTCAGACTTCCTGGCCGGGGCCGTTTTCGTGGCGCGTCCCGAATTTCGTAGTTGATCAACTACAGGTTGTCACGGAAGCAGTTCTCGATGCCCAGACCGCCCGCTAGCTGGGATTTCGTCGGGGTAATCGTTTTCACGAAACATGTTCACAATAATCACCGAAATGGCCCATCAGGCCAAGGACAAACGAGCGCCGCAACTCTGGACAACCGGCGTATCCTGGCCTTTCCTCGCCGCCGCCGTTGCCAGCGAGGGCACCTTTGACGATCACAGAAACAGGGGGCGGCACGAATGCCCGAGGACCGGCGGAGCACGACGACCGGGCGGCACGCACTTCGCACCTTCCCCGACGACGACACCTTCCCCGACGACCGGCTCCCCGTCCCGGACCCCGAAGATCCGGTTCCCACCCAGCGGACACTGGTCCGCCCGTACGTCCTCACGCGCGGCCGGACGCAGTCGCGGCGGCACCTCGCGATCGAAGCGCTCGTCTCGACGCGCGCGGGCGCGCACTGGAACGGCGCGCGGCTGACCGGCGAGTTCCGCTCGGTCCGCACCCTCTGCCACCAGCCACGCTCGGTCGCCGAGGTCGCGGCCACGCTCAGCGTGCCACTCGGCGTCGTCCGGGTGCTGCTGGACGACATGGCCGAGCAGGGCCTGGTGACCATCCACGACAACCGCGTCAACGCCGAGGGCCGCCCGGCGGTGGCGCTCATGGAGCGCGTTCTGCACGGCCTGCGGCGCCTCTGACCATTACGCTCACTCAGGTGAGCGAGGAAAATTCCGGTGGCGAAAGCACCCTGACCGTCCTGCTCGCCGGCGGGGTGAACCTGGCGATCGCCGTCATGAAGCTGATCGCGGGGATCATCAGCGGCTCCGGCGCGATGCTGTCCGAAGCGGCCCACTCGGTGGCCGACACGATCACCGAGGTCCTGCTGCTGACGGCGTTGAAACGCTCGGCACGCCCGGCCGACCGCGTCCACCCCTTCGGCTACGGCAAGGAACGCTACTTCTGGTCGCTGCTCGCCGCCGTCTCGATCTTCGCCTCGGGCGCGATGTTCGCCCTCTACGAAGGCGTGTCGACCGTGCTCGGCCACGGCGAAGCGCAGAGCACGTCGGTGCTCAGTTACATCGTCCTGGCCGTGGCGTTCCTGCTCGAAAGCACGTCGTGGGTCCAGGCCGTACGCCAGGTCGTCCGGGAGTCCAAGGCCGAGAACCGCTCGCTGTGGACCTACCTGAAGCTGATCGACGACCCGACGCCGAAAACCGTGCTGTTCGAGGACTCGGCCGCGCTGGTCGGCCTGCTGCTCGCCTTCGGCGGTATCGGGCTGCACCAGCTCACCGGCTCGGAGGTCTGGGACGGCGTCGCGTCGATCGCCATCGGCGTGCTGCTCGCCTGTGTCGCGTACCTGCTCGGCCGAACCAACCGCGGCCTGCTCGTCGGGCGCCAGGCCGACCCGAAGCTGGTCCGCGCCATCCGCGACCACCTCTCCGCCGCGCCGGAGATCGAGATCGTGGTGGACCTGCAGACCATGCTGATGGGCACCGACCAGGTGCTGGTCTGCACCCGCGTCGACTTCGACGACTCGCTCGGGGCGGCGGACCTCGAACGCGCTTGCGTCCGGCTCGCCGGCGAGCTGACCGACACGTTCCACGACGTCACCGAGGTGTTCATCGAACCGGTGCCGCGGTCCGATCCGGACCTGCGGGCGACGGTCCTGGCCCGCTACGGCGACATCGCCGAGCGCTGGAGCAAGAGCTCGTGAGTCAGTAGCCGAAGTCCTGGACCCAGTACCAGCCCGCCGTCGTGAGGCCGACGCCGATCTTGGTGAGCGAGCAGTTGAGGATGTTCGCGCGGTGGCCTTCGGAGTTCATCCACGCGTCCATGACCTGCTCCGCGGACGTCTGCCCCTTCGCGATGTTCTCCGCACCCGGCTTCGAGTTGCCGGCGTTCTTGATGCGCTGGTCGAACGTGGTGCCGTCGGGGCTGGTGTGGGAGAAGAAGTTGCCGGCCGACATCTGGTCGCTGTAGTCCTGCGCGGCCTTCGTGAGGTGCGGTTCCTCGGCCAGCGGCGCGCAGCCGGCCTTCGCCCGTTCGTCGTTGACCCGCGAGATGACCTGGGCGGTGACCGAGGGAGCGACGCGCGCCGCGGCTTTGGTGGTCGGCGCCGGCGCTTCGGACGTCGCCGGCTGCGGGGTCTCGGACGTCGCCGGCTGCGGGGCCGGCGCCGCGCTGGACGTCGTCGGGGCCGGTGCCGAGGTCGTCGGCACGGCGGGTTTTTCGGTCGCAGTGGTCTGGACCTGACCGCCGGAAAGTTCGGTTCCGCTGGTGCCACCGGAACCCGCGGGGGCGTTCGGCAGCACCAGGGCCGCGGCGCCGAGCTCTGCGGTGTTTCCTTCCGCGGTCGCCATCCAGGTGCCTGCCGCGGCGGAAAAAACGCCGAGCAGCACACTGAGTGACACCATCACCACGCGAGCACGTTCACCAATGGGGGACACGGCGCAGGAACGTATCACGGAACGATTACAGCGAGAACCCCACGAACGCACTGGTCACATTTTCGGGGCCACGCTTTTCGGCGACAGGTACGGATTTCGCGGCAAACGGCCGCTTGCTCGTTACTCCGTTCAGCCGCTTCGCACGACGAAGGTCGCTTCGCCGGACGCGGTCACCGAGCGGCCGTTCAGGTCCTGCGCGGTGACGGTCGCCTTGCCCGTGAAGCCTTCCCTGCCCGCGATCGTCGTGCAGGTATAGGTGGTTTCCGCGTCCACGACCAGGTCAGGCCCGGTGTGCGCACACGCCGGCGTGTGGTCGTCCACGACGGACAGGGCGGTGAGCGGCACGTCGCCGGTGTTCTTCACCAGGATCGAGAACGTGACAATCTCCCCTTGGCGCACTTCGTACGGCGTGGCGTCCTTCATCAGCGCGATCTCGGGGTGGATGACGTCGACTTTCGCGTCATCGGCCGATTGCACCGGGCGACCGGTTGGGTCGATTCCAGTTACTTCGACGGCTTCCGCGAAGTCGTCGTCGGGCGCTTTTCGGGTGCAGTTGTACGTCTCCGTCGCGCCCGTCGCCAGGCTGTCGAACTTCTTCGCGCACGCTTGATCGTCCACAATGGACACCTTGCTCAGCGGGACATCGCCGGTGTTGCGGACGACCACGGTGAAGGTGACTTCGTCGCCCACCTGGACCGTCTTGGGCGGGGCGTCCACCGTGAGCTGCACGGCCGGGTGGATGACGTCGATCTTGTCGGTGTCCGTTGTTTCGAGCGGTGGACCCACGGGCGCGGTCGCGGTGGCCTTCGCGGTGCTTGTGACGTCGTCGGCCGGGGCGGTCGTCGTGCAGCCGAACTTCTGCGCGGTGCCGGCTTCGAGCTTGTCGAAGGTCTTGGCGCAGGACGGTCCGCCGGTGACCTCGACGGCGGTCAGCGGGACGTCGCCGGTGTTGGTCACGGTGATCGTCGACGTCACGGTGTCGCCGGGGCGGAAGGGTCCACCGTGGATCTCCTGGGCGACCGCCAGTCCGGGGTGGAGCACGGTGTAGGACGCGTCGTCGGTCGCGCTGACCTGGCGGTTCGTCGGATCGGTGCCAGTTGCGGTCGCGGAGCTCACGAAATTGTCGGTGCCGGCGTTTACCTTGCAGGAGTGGCGCTGCCGGGCGCCGGGAAGGAGGGTGCCGATGGTCTGAGCGCACGCCGGAGTGCGACTGTCCACAACGGACACGTCGGTCAGTGGGACATCGCCGGTGTTCGCGACGACGAGGGTGAACGTCACTGTGTCGCCTGGCCGGACCTGCGCGGGCGTGGCGTCGTTCGTGATGGAGACCGCCGGGTGGATGACGTCGACCGGTATCTCGGCGGTGGCTGTCACCGGACGGTTCGTGGCGTCCGTACCGGTCACTTTCGCGGTGGCGGCGAAGTCGGCTTCGCCGGCGACTTGGGTGCAGCTGTAGGTCTGCTTCACCTGGGGTTCGAGCGAGCCCAGGGAGCGGGTGCAGTCCGGGGCCAGCGGATCGGCCACGGAAACGTCCCGCAGCACGCTGTCGCCGGTGTTCGTGACGGTGATCGCCGACGTCACGGTGTCGCCTGCGCGGACCACCTTCGGATCAGCGGTCCTGGTGATCGCGACGGCCGGGTGGATCACGTCCACGGCGGCGTTCGCGGAGGCGGCGACGTCCGGACCGACCGGTGCGGTGGCGGTGACTCGCACGGTGCGGGTGAAGTCGTCGGCCGGGGCGGTGACGGTGCAGCCGAAGTCACGGGTGGCGCCGGGTTCGAGCGGGCCGTCGACTGTCTGGGTGCAGCCGGTGACTCGTGTGTGCGGACCTGACGTGCTCGGTCGCGTTCCCGCGGTCGGCTGGGCCTGCGGACCTGTGGCCTGCGCGTCCGCGACCTGCGTGCTCCTGGCTTGTGCGTCCGTTACGCGGAGACCGGTCAGCGGCACGTCACCGGTGTTGCGCACGGAGATCCGGAACGGCACGGTGTCGCCCACGCGGAACGGCCCGCCGACGACGTCCGCGGTGATCGCGACAGCCGGGTGCTGCACGACGAACCCTGCCTCGGCGGTCGCCTCGACCGGGCGGCCGGTCGGATCGGTGCCCGTCACCGCCGGCTTGTTCGTGAAGCCCGTGGCGCCCGCGACGGTCGTGCACGTGTAGGTCTGCTCCGCCCGCGGCTGAAGCGTGGCGAGCGGCTTCGCGCACTCGGCCACCTGGTCGTCCGCGACCGTGACGCCGGTGAGCGGCACGTCGCCGGTGTTGGCGGCGGTGATCGTCCAGGTCACCGTGCCGCCTTCGCGGACCTGGGCGGGTGCGGCCCGAACGGCCAGCGCGACCGCGGGGTGGATGACGTCGACCACGGCGTCGTCGGTGACCTTGACCGTGCGGCCGAGCTGGTCCTGGCCGGTGGCGGTGGCCGTGGTGGCGAAGTCGTCGGCCGGTGCGGGTGCGGTGCACGTGTACGTCTGTGTGCCCTGCGGTGGCAATGCGCCGATCGCCTTGGCGCAGGCCGGCGTGCGGTCGTCGGTGACGGCGACCTCGGTCAGCGGCGCGTCGCCCGCGTTGGCGACGGTGATCGTGAAGGTGATCGGGTCGCCGGCGCGGGCGACGGCCGGCGTGGCGTCCTTCGCGAGCGTCAGCGCCGGGGTGATCACCGTGACGGTGGCCGCGGCGGTGGCGGTCACGGGCCGGCCGCTCAGGTCGGTTCCGGTGGCGGTCACCTGGGACCTCGTGGTCCGGGACGGGTTCGCCGTGCACGTGTACGTCTGCGTCGCGCCCGCGGCCAGGCCGGCGAAAGTGCGGGAGCACGACGCCGTCGTGTCGTCGGTGACCTTGACCGGCGCGAGCGGGCTGTCGCCGGTGTTGCGCACGGCGACCGTCCAGGTGACGGTGTCACCGGCGTGGATCACCGGGTGGTCCGCGGTCGTGGTGACCTCGACGGCGGGGGCGATCGTCGGCGCGGGCGCGTCGGCGGTGGCCGTGACCTGCTTGCCGAGTTCGTCGCGGCCCGCGGCGGCCGCCGTGTTGACGCCGTCGGCGATCGGCGCCTTCGCCGTGCACTCCCACGTGCGGCTTTCGCCGGGGGCGAGCGTGCCGGACGGCGACTGCGTGCACGACGGCGTCTTCGGGTCGGTCACCTGCAAATCGGAGAGACCGGTGTCGCCGGTGTTCGTGGCGGTGATCGTGAACGTCGCCGTGTCGCCGGCGCGGTAGGCGGGCCGGTCGGCCGTCTTGGTGAGGCCGAGTGCCGGGTGCAGGACGTCGACGCGGGCGGTGGCCACGCCGTCGAGCGCGTCGCCGAGTGCGCTTGTGCCGGTCGCCTTCACGGTGTTCTCGAACTCGTTCGTGAAATTGGCCGCCGGGGCGGTTCCGGTGCAGGTGTAGCCGGCCGTCCGGCCGGGGTCGAGCGTGCCGAGTGACCTCGCGCAGTCCGGGACGGCGTCGGCGGTGACCTGCACACCGGACGCCGGGACGCTGCCCGGGTTGGTCACGGCGACCGTGAACGTGACCGGCTCACCGGCGTGCGTCTTCGGCCGGTCCGGACGCACGGCGACCCGGAGGTCGGGCACCGGCACCGAGAACGCGAGGTTCTGCGCTAGGTAGGTGTCGCCGCTGGTCACGAAGCCGAGCTTGGTGCTCGTCGCGCCGGCGGCGATGCTGTCGACGTTGAACGCCTTGGCGTCGACGTTGAAGTTGTTCTTCACACCCGGGGCCGCGGCGTTGTCCGCGTTCGCGACGAAGAAGTTCGACGTGCCGCCGGTCGAGGGCTCGGCCGCGGGTGTTCCGTCGACCAGGAACTGGTCGCCGGACGCACCCCAGTCGCCGTCGTACGCGGTGACGCCGAGGTGCGCGTCGGCGGCCGCGGCTCGGAAGCCGGTGATCGCCGTCTCGGCGGCCGGGGCGCCGGCGGCCTGCCGGACGTGCCCGTCGTAGACGACCACCTTGCGCTTGTCCGGCGCGTAGTCGGCGTTGCGCTCGGGGTAGGCGTAGACGAGTGCGATCGACCAGCCGCCGACGCAGCCGAAGCCCTTGGGGGCCCAGACGTTGCCGAGCGTCAGGTCGAGCGCGGTTCCGGTCGGGACGTTCGCGAACCGGCCGGTCACGTCGGCGTGAGCCGAGTAGTAGCCCGCGTCTTCGGCGTAGCCCTCGGGCGCCAGGTCGACGGGTTTCGCGCTGCCGACCGACAGTCGAACCTGCTGCTTCGCGGGCGTCCCGGGCGGCAGAGTCACGGCCTTGCCGGAATCGCACGTCGTCGTGTTGCCTGCCCAGTTCAGGCGGGCGAAGACGATCTTCGCGCCGGGCGGGACGCTCACCGACGCGCTGGCCGAGTCGAAGGTGCCCGGGTCGGCGTCGATGTCGGCCCACTGCATGAAGAAGTCGTCGTTGGCCATGGTGTCTTTGCGGTCCGCGGTGTTCGCGCACGCCGCGGGGGTGGCGACCGGACCGGCGGTCGGCGCGCCGTCCGCGGCGACCGGGCAGCGCAGGACGCCGTTGCCCGCGTAGAGGAAGTCGCCGTAGAGCACGGCGTCGTAGCCCACCTTGAAGGGCGACGCGGCGGCCGCGCCCGCCGCGGGCACGAAAGCCGAGGCCAGGAAGACCAATGCCAGCACGAGAATCGGGCGAAGCGGTCTTTCGGGCAACGGCACTCCTCGCCACCTCCGGGGCCGAGACGACCTTGGGAGCGTGGCACGAGAGCCGGTCTTACGCCTTCAAACTCACTCGTTCGTGGCGCCGGTCAGCTTCGCCGTCGACTCGTGGGTGAGAGCGGTGGCGGCCTGGACGAACCCGATGATCGTCCGGAGCTCGTCGTCGCTGTAGCGGCCGCAGAGCTCGTGCATGCCCTTGACGAGGTGGTCCCACAGGTGCACGCCGCTCGCGATGGCCTGCAGGTCCAGCGAGATGAGGATCTTGCGCCGGTCGTCCGGGTGCGGCTCGCGGTTGACGATGCCCTTGCTCTCCAGCCGGTCGATCATCGCGGTCACCGACGCGGGCGCGAGCCCCGAAAGCCGCGCGAGGTCCTTCGGCGTCTGCGGCCCGAACCGCGCGAGGTAGTCGAGGACCTTGCTCTCCACCGCCGACAGTCCCCGGGTCTCGGAGATCGCCGTGTGGAACATGACCGTCTCCGTCGACAGCTCCCGCGACCTGAGCAGGACATCTTCGACCAGTTTCGCTCGCTCGCTTGACACGGTGGCCAGCCTAGCCCACTCTTTAGTTCGATAGAACGAATTACTTTCTAAGAGATTTGAGGGGTCGAAGGATATGACACGGGCACTGATCATCGGGGGCGGCATCGCGGGGACGATCACAGCGATCGCCCTGCACGAAGCCGGGCACGAGCCGCTGCTGTTCGAGGCGTACGACCGGACCGCCGAAGGCGTCGGCGCGTTCCTGACACTGGCGGTGAACGGCCTGGACGCGCTGCTCCCGCTCGGCCTGAAGGACGTGGTCAAAAGCGCGGGCTTCGACTCGCCGCGGATGTCGATCGCGCTCGGCGACGGCACCCGGCTGGCCGAGTTCCCCCTCGGCGGCGCGCTGCCGGACGGCACGGTGAGCCAGACCGTCCTGCGCTCCGACCTCTACGTCGCGTTGCGCGACGAAGCCGCGCGACGCGGGATCCACGCCGAGTACGGCAAGCGCCTGATCGGCGCGAGTCAGACGTCTTCGCAGGTCAAGGCCACCTTCTCGGACGGCTCGCACGCCGAAGGCGACCTCCTGATCGGCGCCGACGGCCTCCGCTCGCGGGTCCGCACGATCATCGACCCGGACGCGCCGTCACCGCGGTACGTCCCCCTGCTGAACACCGGCGGGTTCGCCGAAGGCCTGGACCTGCCCGACGAGCCGGGCGTGCTGAACATGGTGTTCGGCAAGCGGGTGTTCTTCTGCCACGTCGTCAGCCCGGACGGCCGCGTCTGGTGGTTCGCGAACCCGGCCCGCAAGACCGAGCCGACCGCGTCCGAACTGGCGACGCTCGCCGGGCAGAAGCTGCGGTCGGAGCTGCTGGACCTGGTCGCGCGCGACCGGACACCGGCGACGGAGATCATCCGCGCGACGCGCGAGCTCTACCCGGCCTGGCCGACGTACGACTTCCCGACGGTCCCGGTCTGGCACCGCGGCCGCATGGTGATCATCGGCGACGCGGCCCACGCGACGTCACCGGCGGCGGGTCAGGGCGCCTCGATGGCCATCGAAGACGCCGTCACGCTGGGCAAATGCCTCCGCGATGTGCCTGACGTCGAACGCGCGCTGGCGACGTACGAGAGCTTGCGGCGCGGGCGCGTCGAAGCGGTGGTCGCGGCCGGCAAGCGCAACGGCGACCAGAAGGTCATCGGCCCGGTCGGGCGGGTCGTCCGCGACTTCTTCATCAAGCGGGCGTTCTCGAAGCCGTTCGACGAGGACCCGAACGCCTTCATGTGGAACCACCACATCGAGTGGGACGAGAAGGTCGCGGCTTAGCGCCAGGTGTCCACGCGGTGGAAGTTCTTGTAGGCCCGGCTCGGGGTCGGGCCGCGCTGCCCCTGGTAGCGGGACCCGGCCTCGCTCGAGCCGTACGGGTGCTCGGCGGAGCTCGACAGCCGGAAGATGCACAGCTGGCCGATCTTCATGCCGGGCCAGAGCGTGATCGGCAGGTTCGCGACGTTCGACAGCTCCAGGGTGATGTGCCCGGAGAAGCCGGGGTCGATGAACCCGGCGGTCGAGTGCGTGAGCAGCCCGAGGCGCCCGAGCGAGGACTTGCCCTCGAGGCGGCCGGCCAGGTCGTCGGCCAGGGTGACGAGCTCGAACGTCGACCCGAGCACGAACTCGCCGGGGTGCAGCACGAAGGGCTCGTCGCCCTCCTTCTCGACCAGGGAGGTCAGCTCGTCCTGCTGCAGCTGCGGGTCGATGTGGGTGTACTTGCTGTTGTCGAAGACGCGGAAGAACCGGTCGAGCCGGACGTCGATGCTGGACGGCTGGACCATGCCGGCATCGAAGGGGTCGATGCCGAGCCGGCCGGCGTCGAGCTCTTTGCGGAGGTCACGGTCACTGAGCAGCACGGCTCGAAGCCTATCCGGTGGGGTCAGGCCGCCCGCATGTGCTGCGCGTAGGTGGTGTCGGGCGCGAAGATCTTCTCGAGCCGCTTCACGTACCCGCGGCGCCCGGCCTGGCCGATCAGTTCCTGCAGCGCGGTGGCCCCGGGGATGAACCGCCGCACGGTCTCGGCGGCGAAGTTGACCCCGGCGACGGCGACGATCGCGGCCTGCGCGACCGGATCGTTCGGCAGCCCGAGGAAGTCGGCGTTGGTCTTCCCGAGCACGAGCCGGCTGATCGACGAGTGCACGGCGACGGAGACGTGCGAGAGCACCTTCCCGACGGCCCCACGCCCTTCGCCGACGGCGCCGTTGGCCTCGATCAACGCCTTGGCGAGCCGCTTCGAGTCGTCATCGGGGATGAACTCGGTCGCCGCGAGCAGCCACAGCAGGCGCCAGGCGTCCTCTTCCGAGGTGGGCAGCAACTCGTCGTCGACGCCCATCAGCCAGCCGATGTAGCGCCAGAGGTGCAGGATGTCACCGCGCTCGCGGGCGGAGTAGCGCAGCCCGAGCAACTGCGTGCCGAAGACGTAGACGAGCGAGAAGAGCAGCAACGTCCCAGCGGTCTGCACCTGGTTGACGGGCCGGTCCCAGGCCTCGTAGTCCCAGTCGTCCCGCCGGTTCATCGCGGCGCGCACGTGGGCGTGCACGAGCCGGATCCGGAGCGCGGAGGCGTACCCCTTCGCCCCGTGCTTGAGGGCACCGGGCGTGGTGACGTCGATCCACCAGGCGGCGGTCTCGACGAGCCGCCGGGTGGCCTTGTATTCGATCTCACCGGTCCCGACCAGCGATTTCGTGGCACGCGAGGCAAGGTAACCGCCCATCAGCGACATGTCGCCGAGCGGAAAGAGCCCCAGCAACCCGGCCCGGGTGATGGCTTTCGCACCGCGCTCGAGCCGTTCGTCATCGACCCAGTAAGGCTTGGCATCGACCTGGTCGAAGAAGTCCTTGAGCGGCCCGGTCGCATTGGCCCGGTTCACCAGGGCGTCTTCGAAGAGCTTGCGCCCGTGCCCCTTCGGCTGCTGAGCCATCCAGGCGACGACGTCGTCCGCGAGCCGGTCCTGAACCTGGGCGAACTCCCGCAGCCGCGCGACCTGCCGGTCGTCACCGCGGATGTCCCCTTCGATGAACAGCCGCTGGGCCAGCCGGAACCCGCCTTGCCGGAACAGCTCGGGCTCGTCCATGCCGCACACCTCCGCCAGTCGACAACAAGTGTTGTCACTTGACGCGCGGACGTCAAGGAGGGAGGGTCCTGGACAAGGGGATCACGGTGCCGTGTATGCTGGCGACGCACTGCGGATGTAGTTCAATGGTAGAACATCAGCTTCCCAAGCTGAATACGCGGGTTCGATTCCCGTCATCCGCTCTCGACGAAAGGCCCCGGACTCAAAGTCCGGGGCCTTTCGCTTTCGAAGGTCAGGACCAGAAATTGTCGTCGGCGGCTTCGTCGGCCGAAACGTCCGTCAGTTCCGCCGCCTTGCCGTCGCGCATGCGGAAGACCAGGGCGTGGCGGGTGTCCAGCTGTTTCCCGTTGCGCGTGCCGGTCGAGTGGTAGACCGTGATGACTTCCTCGTCGTTCGCGTAGACCTCCTCCAGCTCGACCTTCAGCGTTCCGCCGCTGCGCTCGGCCAGCTGTCCGTACATGGCCAGGATCGCGTCGCGGCCTTTGTGGTCGCCGGAGAACACGTTGTGACCGGGCATGTGCTGGACGGCGTCCGGCGCGAGGAGTTCCGACAGCGTGGCGACGTCGCCTGCGGAAAATGCCTCGTAGCCCCGGCGGATGAGAGTGGCGTTCTGGTGTTCGGCCATTGTGGCCTCCTCGGATAGGGCGTCCGTCCATCGAACGCGCCCGTCCGGACCACGGTCAAGGCCCCGGTTTTTCACTGCGCGGTAAGGAAAACACCGACATCTACGGCGGCCCCAGCCGGTGGCGTAAATGCGCCACATGGGCGGCGGGCAAGCCCGTCTCCACCGCTCGGTCCAACGCCTCGAAAGCGGACGGGGAACCCAAGCGGTGCAACAACTCCGCGCGCGATGCGTGCCACCATGGGTACTCCGTCAACCCCGGCAACTCGTCCACCAGCGCCAACGCCGCCGACGGGCCGTCCCGTTCCGCCACCGCCGCCGCGCGGTTCAGCCTGACCACCGGGGTGTCCTGGACCGTCAGCAACACGTCGTACCAGGAAATCACCGCGTCCCAGTTCGTCTCCTCGTACGACGGCGCCAAGTCGTGGCAAGCCGCGATCGCGGCCTGGACCACGTACGCGTTCGGCGCCGACGGGGTCCGGCGCAGGCCCCGGCCGACCAGCTCGACGCCTTCCTTGATCAGCGACGCGTCCCACGACGAACGATCCTGCGTTGCCAGCAACACCGGCGAGCCGTCCGGGAGGAACCGTGCGGCACGGCGGGCGTCCTGCAGCAACACCAACGCCAGCAGCCCCAGCGCCGTCGGCTCGTCCGGCATCAGGGACGCCAGCAAGCGCGCCAGGCGGACGCCCTCCGCAAGCAGCGAAACGCGGCCCGTGTAGCCCTCGTTGAAGATGAGGTACACCGTCGACGCCACCCCCGAAAGACGCGCGGGCAGCTCCTCCGCCGAAGGCACCCGGTACGGGATCCGTGCCTGAGCGATCTTCTGCTTCGCGCGCGTCAGCCGCTTCGCCATCGTCGCTTCCGGGACCAGCAGGGCGCGGGCGACCTCCACGGTCGACAAACCGCCCAATGTCCGAAGCGCCAAAGCCACCTGTGCCTCCAGCGACAACGCCGGGTGGCAGCACGTGAAGACCAGCCGCAGCAGGTCGTCACGGACCGAGACCGGGTCCGGGGACGGATCGACAGCCGGCATCGCGACGGCCTCCTTCCCCAGCCGCTTCGCTTCGCGGCGGACCACGTCGACCGCGCGGCGGCGAGCCGCCACCAGCAGCCAGCCGCGCGGGTTGCCCGGGACGCCGTCGCGCGGCCACGTCTCCAGCGCGCGCACGACGGCGTCCTGCACCGCGTCTTCGGCCAGGTCGACACTGCCGGTGACGCGGACCAGCGTGGCCAGTACCCGGGTGCCCTCGTCCCGGACCAGCCGCGCGACCGCGTCCCCGGCGCCGGTCACTTGCCGAATTCGACGACCGGCCGGACCTCGATGGCGCCGTCCCAGGCACCCGGGATTCGCGCCGCGACCTTGACAGCCTCGTCGAGGTCGGCGCATTCGAGCAGGTAGAAGCCGGTGAGGGCTTCCTTCGTCTCCGCGTACGGGCCGTCGCTGGTGACGATGTCGCCGCCCTTGCCGCCGGTGACGCGGACCGTCGTCGCGGTCGCCGTCGGGTACAGGGCCGCGCCGCCGCGGATGACGGCTCGGGCGCCCGCGCCGAACTCGTCGTAGTCCTTCATCATGTCCGTGGCCTCGGGCGTGGTCGGGTCGATGTCCGTGGCGTAGATGATCGCGGCGTACTGGGGCATGACGTGCTCCTCGCAGGTTCTGACCGGCGCCGATCGCCGGTTCTCACTGTAAGGACGAACGGGCGAAGCCGCGCCGGGACACTTGTCGCGGAAAAAGTCCGCCGGGCACCGATCTGATGAGCGACCTGGTCGCGCCGGAGGCCGCGGGCACGCTTTCCGCGGACGAGGTGACGTCGACGGCCTTCCTGACCCTCATCGGCGGCCACGAGACGACCGTCGGGCTGATTTCGACCGGCGCGCTCGCGCTGCTGACCCACCCGGAGGAAGCAGTGAAGGCCCGGGAGGACCCACAGCACCGCGCCGCCGTCCCGTGCTCCGCCGCCTGCCGCCGGCCCGGCTCGCCGTGCCCGAAGCCGAGCTGACCTGGCGGCCGAGCCCCATCACACGGGGCTCTTCCACCTTCCGATCGCGCTCTAACCTTCGACGAGCTCCCAGTCGGAGTCCGGCGTCGCGCGGTCGTACACCTGGCCCGGCGCGGCCTTGAGCACGCTGCGCACGTCCGGGTACAGGTTCGCGACGTGCTCCAGCTCCAGCCCCTCGACCTCGAAGTCCTCCGCCTCGGGGACCTCGAAGCCGACGAACAGCCAGGTGCCGTCCTGCTCGCGGACGACCTGCCGGACCGCGCGCACCGGCTGCTGCGGGCCGGTCGGGATCTCGGTGAGGCCGCTGCTGATCTGGGCTTCGTCGTCCGGCGAGCCTTCGTACTTCCAGGCCGCGCGGCGCTGGGCGAGCAGCCGGACGTCCTCGTCCTCGTCGTCGGAGCCGGTCACCGACGAGAGCAGCCACGTGCGGCGCTCCGGGTCCCAGTCGGCGGCCATGCCCGTCGGGAGGCCCGCCAGCGCGCCCAGCTGCGGCAACAGCTCGACGGCTTCGCGCAACGACAGCTTGCCGAAGCTCTCGCGGTTGACCAGCACGTCGTCGGACAGCTCGGTACCGTCGCTGATGAACCAGTCGTCCTCGTCGTCCAGCACGACGAAGCCCAGCGCGTCCGGGTCGTTCACCAGAGCCAGCGCGATGATGACCGGCCCTTCGGGGTCCTGGCGCAGCGGCCATTCGGTCGACATGCGCCATATCCCACCATCGGCGCGGCCCGCGCCGGGAGCCGGGGTCACCCGATCGGTTAATTCATCGATCGTTGATCTCTCCCGCACGCGGGGTCATCATGATCCCATGGTGCTCTCCAAGCGAGTCGCCCGCTTCAACCGCGTAGCGACCAATCAGGTTCTCCGGCACGTCGCCGGCTGGGCGCCCGGGTTCGCCATGGTCGTCCACAAGGGACGGAAGTCCGGACGCGAGTTCCGCACGCCGGTCAACGTCTTCCGCACGAAGGACGGCTTCGTCGTCGCGCTGACCTATGGGCCCGGCGCCGATTGGGTGAAGAACGTGCTGGCCGCCGGCGGCTGCACCCTGGTCACCCGGCGGGAAAATATTCACGTGCACGGCGCCGAGCTCGTGCACGATGATTCGCGGCAGGCCATGCCGGTCCCGATCCGGCAGATCCTCGGCCTGCTGGATGTCAACGACTTTCTGCTGTTGAAACGGGAGTAGCGATGCTCGAGGGGGAACTCGTCCGGCTGCGTGCGCTCGAACCGGAGGACGCGGACAAGATCCACGCGTGGGGGACCGACCCGGAGGTCGGCCGGTGGATGGAGAACGGCTACCCGCGCTCGCTCGCACAGCATCGCAAGCGCGGCGAGGAACGCCCGGTCAACAGTTACGAGCTGGTGGTCCTCGGGATCGAGGCCGACGGAAAGCTGATCGGCATCGTCGACCTGCGCGACGCCGAGCCCGAGGTCGGCGAGGCCTACCTGGACATCTACATCGGCGACGCCGGCTACCGCAACGGTGGCGGCTACGGCACCGACGCGCTGCGCGTGATGTGCCGCTACGGCTTCGACTTCATGCGGCTGCACATGATCACGCTCTGGGTGGTCGCCGAGAACGAGCGCGCCCGGCACGTCTACCGGAAGGTCGGGTTCGTGGAGGAGGGCCGGCACCGCGAGGCCTTCGTCGGCGAGGGCGGCCGCCGCCACGACATGATCCTCATGAGCATGCTGCGCGGCGAACTCAAGTGAGCAGACGGCGAGGCGCCTTCGACCGCCACGCCTCTTCGAGCAGCTCACGCAGCTGATCGACGTCCACGCGCTCGAGATCGACGATGATCGAGCCGTGGCCGTCGTAGTGCGGTGTCGTGAAGAAGGCCACGTCGCCTGAATCCAGCAACGCGGCCTTCTCGTCGAGCCCGCACATCACCACCAGGCCGCCTTCGGCCTCGGTGCGCAGCCGCGCGAAACCCTTGCCCGCGACCTTCAGCGCGGGCGTGCGATACCACGTCGTCGCCTCCACCTCCGGCAGCCCGGAGGCGAGGCGAACGACGTCTTCCCAGGTCGTCATGGGTCCATTGTCGACCCGGTGGCTTGGAGAAACCGGAGCTACGGCAGGCGGGTGATCCGGTCCGCCGCCGGCGGGGCCAGGTTCGGGTGGGCACCCAGGTACGCGACCAGCGCGTCCAGGTCCACCGGGCCGCCCGATAGGTTCGTGCCCTTGGTGAACTCGGTGAAGCCGTCCCCGCCGGCGGCGAGGAAGTTGTTCACCGACACGCGGAACGTCGCCGCCGGGTCGACCGGCGTGCCGTTCACCGTGATGTTCGAGACCCGCGAGCCGATCGGCGCGCCCGCCGAGTACGTGTAGTGCAGCGAGCTCGAGATCTGCAGGATCTTCGTGCCGCTCGCGGTCCACTGCTGTTCCAGCACGTTCTTCAGGTTCGCGCCGGTCAGCGTGATCGTCTGCATGATGTTCGAGAACGGCTGGACGGTGAACGCCTCGCCGTAGGTCACCACGCCGTCGCCCTCGTTGTTCGCGGACGACTTGTACGTCAGGTCGGCGCGGATGCCACCCGGGTTGGTGATCGCGACGACCGCGTTGTTCGACTGCGTGCCCGCCAGCTGCGCGTCGGCGATGACATCGCCGAGCGGCGACTCACCGGCCGCGTTGCCCGCCGCCGGCAGGTCTGCGGTGATGGTGCCGACCTGCTTGTTCGCGATCGGCGCCGACTTGGTCTTCGCGTCGGCGACCAGCGCCGCGACGGCCGGGTCCGGCGTGACCGTGCGGGTGACGATCTCGTTGAACGCCTTGGTCTGCGACCGCACGACGTCCCGCGTCTTCAGGCTGATCTTCAGGTCCATCACCGACAGCAGACGGCCGAACGACGAACCCTGGATGACCGGCCGGGGCTGGCCCGCGGGGTCGTTGATCACGCAGTTGTACTGCTGGTGGCTGTGACCGGTGAAGAACGCGTCGACCTTCGGCGTCACCGCGGCCGCGATCGCGGCGGCCGGGCCGGGCCGCAGCTTGCAGTCGTTCGGGCCCTCGACCTCGGTACCGTCACCCTGGTGCATCAGCACGATCTGGGCCTTCACGCCGAAGTAGTCGAGCAGGTTCGCCGTGCGGTTGATCGCCTCGACCTCGTCGCCGAACTTGAGGCCCTTGATCGCCTCCGGCGTGACGACGGACGGCAGGTCCTTCAGCGTGGCGCCGATGACGCCGATCGGCACGCCACCCTCGAACTTGACGGTGAACGGCAGCAGCGCGGGCAGGCCGTTGGTGAAGTACACATTGGACCCGAGGAACGGGAACTTCGCCCCGGCGAAGGTCGGCTGGAACTGGCAGCCGTCCGTCGGGTGGCAGCCGCCGAACTGCATGCGCTGCAGTTCCTTGTAGCCCTCGTCGAACTCGTGGTTCCCGACGACGGACGCGCTCACGCCGAGCATGTTCAGGAAGTCGATGGTCGGCTCGTCGTGGAACAGCGCCGAGGTCAGCGGCGACGCGCCGATGTTGTCACCGGCGGACACGACGAACGAGTTGCGCACCTGGGAACGCAGCTGCTTCACGTGCGTGGCCAGGTAGGCGGCACCGCCGGCGTCCACAGTGGTCCCGTCCGACTGCACGACCCGCCCGCTGGAGCCGGACGGCGGCTCCAGGTTGCCGTGCAGGTCGTTGAACCCGATGATCCGGACGTCGGTGGTGGGGTCCGGGCGCTGGCCCGCGGACGCGGGTGCGGTGGTCACCGCGGTCGTCGCCAGCGCGGCCGCGGCGAGCACCACGAGCCGGGTTGAAAGCCTCATGCGTGTTTCCTCCGATTCGCGCCCAAGTTCCCCAACGGGCGCACGGCGGAGGATTCTGCCTCGCGAAGCGGTCACCTACCAGGGTCAAAAGACGGACGTAAACCGAATGTCACCTAGCGGCTGCCTTCGAGCAGCACCCTCGCGACCAGTTCGGGGTCGTCGTTCATCGGCACGTGCCCGCAGGCCGGCAGCAGCCGGAACACGCCGTCCGGCGCGACTTTCCGCAGCTCGGCGACGCGCGGCCGCGCGAGGATCCGGTCGCGCTCGGCCCACGCGATGGTCACCGGGACGCCGGTGACCGGGCCGGTGAAGCGGAAATCCCCACGGGACTGCGCGGCAGTGGGTTCGAACCCCGGTGCGGTGGCCAGCGCGCGGGCGTCCTCGACGACGTCGTCCACGGTCAGCCGCTCGGGCCGGCCGACGATCATCCCGGTCAGGGCCTTGCGCCCGGACGTCGTCGCGGCGATGCGGCGCACGACGTGCGGTGGCGTGCGCTGGGCCAGCGAGCGGTGGGCCTTGAGCGCGGCGATCGCGTAGAGCTTCTGCCTGCGCGTCCACAACCCGGCCGGGGACAACGCCGTGACGCTGCGGACCAGCCCGGCCTGCCCGAGGGCCAGCGACAGCAGGCCGCCGAGCGAGTTGCCGGCGACGTGCGGCCGGCCGAGCCCGAGGTCGGTGAACAGCTCCTTGAACATCACCAGCGCGGGCTCGATGCCGTACCCGCCGGACGGCTCGGGCGACTCGCCGAAGCCGGGCAGGTCGACGGCGATGACGTCACGATGGGGCGTGAGCAGCGGAAACACCGGCGCCCACGCCTGGCGGCGGTGGCCGATGCCGTGGATCAGCACCAGCGGCTCGCCCCGGCCCGCGCGGTCATAGACAACGTCGTCCATGACCCGAGCGTAAGGCCGGGGTAGCGGAAAAGCTACAACCGCCGGTAACAGTTACTCTGCGTCCGGTCGGACTCTGGTCCCGGTGTCGGCCGACCGCTGGACGGCGTCGAGGACCCGGTGCACTCCCACGGCGTGCGCGAAGTCCGGCAGGTCGCCCTTGAGGTGCCGCGCGTAGGCGTGCGCGACGTTGTACGACGGCTCGGCGCTGCGCCCGGCCAGCTGCGGCAGCTCGTACCGGGCGGGCACGGTGAGCTTCTCGAGCGTGCCGGTCCGGCTTCCGCGCAACGTCAGCTTCGCGATCCAGAACAGCGGGTCCGCCGCGTTGACGACCAGCGTGCCCTCGGTGCCGTTGATCTCCCAGTGGAAGTCGGTCGCCGGCGACGTCCCCCCGCGCAGGTGCAGCGACGCGACGGCACCGCCGGTCAGCACGCCGGTGACGGCGATCTGGTCGGGCGCGGTCATCGCGACGGACTCGCCGGTGACCTCGTCGCGCACCCGCGGCCGGACGGTCGCCATCGTCGCCGACAGCTCGCCGAAGCCGCCGAGCACCATCGCGAGCGCGTCGACGGTGTGCGCGAACGGGATGGTCAGCATCGTCGCCCCGCCCTCGGGGTGCAGCTGGTAGTCGCGGCCCGCCCGCACCGACGGTCCCCAGTTCGCGCCCGAAGCGATCAGCGACGTCGAGAGCACGCGGCCGACGTAACCGTCCTTGATGAGGTCACGCAGGTAGCGCAACGCCGGCGCCGAGCGTCCCTGCAGGCCGACCGCGGTCGTCCGGCCCCGGGCGGCTTCGGCCAGCGCCTCGGTTTCGGCCAGGCTGACGCCCAGCGGCCACTCGCTCAGGACCTGCTTGCCCGCCGCCAGCGCCGGCTCGATGAGCGCGCGGTGCTCGGGCACCTTCACGGCGACCACGACCAGGTCGACCTCCGGGTGCCGGGCCAGCTCGCCGGCGTCGCCGAAGGTCAGCGGCACGCCGTACTTCTCCCCGGCCACCCGCGCCGACTCGGCGCTGCTCCCGCTCAGCGCGCGGAGCTCGTAGCCCTCCACCGCGGCCAGCGCGGGCACGTGCGCGGTCGCGGCCCAGCCGCCGTTCGCGCTGAGCCCGACGATGCCGACCCGGACCGGTGCCATGAGCGTTCCTTTCGTCGCCTGCGAAGACTCCGACGTGCAGAGCGTCGTGGGCATTCCCCGCCCGGCGCAAGGAGCATCCCGGTTGTGTCCGCATGACATCGATCACCGGCGTGACGCCGATCGGCTCCACACGGGTCAGCCGAGTGGCCGAGGGGAGTCCGCGCCGTCCGGCTCTTCGACCGAAGCGGCGCCCGGTTCGAGATCCATAACGTCGGTGGCATGACGTACGCCCAGGTCACCGCCCTGCAGGACGGGTTCATCGGGTTCCTCGCCCTGTGGGTCGTGGTGCTCGTGCCGCAGCTGATCACGCAGTTCGCCCGGTACGGCGGCCTCCGCCCGCGCGGCATCCTCACCACCGCCGCGGTGCTGCTCTACGGCTGCATGACCCTGGCGGTCGTCCTCCTGCCGCTGCCCGGCCCGGGTACCCGCCGGCTGTCCCAGACCGTGCAGTTGCACCCCTTCCAGTGGATCGCCGACATCCACACGGAGCTGCTCAAGCACGGCGGGAGCTGGTTCACGACGCAGACCTTCCAGCAGGCGTGCCTGAACGTCCTGCTGTTCGTCCCGCTCGGGGTGTTCGCGCGGATCCTCTGGCGCCGCGGCCTGACCGGCACCGTCCTGATCGGCTTCGCGGGGTCGTTGCTCATCGAGATCACGCAGGTCACCGCGAACTTCGGCACCGCGCCGTACGTCTACCGCATCTTCGACGTCGACGACCTCATGAACAACACGCTCGGCGCCGGCGTCGGCTGGGTGTTCGGCGCGCTGCTGCTGGCCCTGGTCCGGGGCAAGCGTTCAACGGTCGACGTGCAGCCGGCTCGGCGCGAGCGGGTCGACCTCACCCAGGCGCGCTAGCCGCGCCTTCCGCTGCAGGGCCGCCCGCCGGGCGGCCCGCCGGTCTTCGAGGACGACGACGAGGGCCGCGACGGCCAGCACCAGCGCCACCAGGCCGAGGACGATCGGAAGCTGCACGAAATCCTCCTCGGTACGGCGCTGTGCGGGAGATCACACAGGTTACGCAGGTCCGTGGTGAATTCGCTACCCCCAGCGACGAGTCGTCCTTCGCACACTGGAGGAGTGACCACCCGACCCACGAAGGACCAGCTGGCCGCGGCGCACAACGCAACCATCCCGGACGTCATCGCCCCCGGCCTCGACGTCCTGTTCTGCGGCATCAACCCCGGCCTCTACTCCGGCGCGCTCGGTCAGCACTTCGCGCGTCCGGGCAACCGCTTCTGGCCCGCGCTCCACGCCGGCGGGTTCACGCCGCGGCTGTACGCGCCGAGCGAGCAGGAGAAACTGCTCGAGCTGGGGATCGGCGTCACGAACGTCGTCGCGCGGACGACGGCCCGTGCCGACGAGCTCACCGACGACGAGCTGCGCGAAGGCGGGAAGCTGCTGGTCGCGAAGGTGCTGGAGTACCGGCCACAGTGGCTGGCCGTCGTCGGGATCACGGCGTACCGGACCGCGTTCGGCTTCCCGAAGGCGCGGGTCGGCCCGCAGGATCACCTGATCGGGGACACCCGCGTGTGGGTGCTGCCGAACCCGAGCGGGCTCAACGCGCACTGGACGCCGGCCGGCCTGGGGGAAGAGTTCCGGCGGCTGCGGGCCGCATCCGACGACTGTCGAAATCGTTGAACAAAGAGTGATCCACCCTCAGTAGCGCCGGCTGCCCCATCGGGACCCGCCCCCTCCCGCCGAACCGCCTAATCAAGATCCACTTCTACCTAAAGTTTGCTGTGACCGGCGGGTTGGGCCATGAGGGGGATTTGGCGTCATGAGCTGCGCAATCGCGACTCGTACCAAGCAGGAGGAGTCACTTCTGGCGGTCCCGGCAGGGGGACCGGGTGGCGCCGGAGACGTCCGGCTTCCCAGGAGCGACGGCGCAGAGACGGAGGCCCGCGATGCACGGCATCGAGCCCACCCGCAGGCCCGCGGGGCCCGCCGGACCCGGCGGGCGCAGTCTCGGCGTCGCGGTCGTCGACCCGGTCCCGATCTTCCGGGACGGGCTCGCCGCGCTCGTCCACCGCAGCCAGGGACTCCACTGGGCGGGGCAGGCCGCCAGCCACCACGCCGCGCTGCAGCTGTGCGAGCAGGTCAAGCCGGACGTCGTCGTGCTCGACTCGGCGCTGGACCCGAACTGCCACCTGACCAAGCTGCTCAACGCCGGCGACCCCGCGCTGATCATCGTCACGCTGATCCGTGACGCGAATCGCACGCAGCAGTACCTGGCGGCCGCGATCGCCGCGGGCGCGCACGCGATCGTGCCGCGGTCGATCGACTCACGGCGGCTCGCCGAAGCGATCCGGCGCGCGCACACCGAACGCCGGTACATCGACCCGTCCCTGGCCGCGCTGACCGCACGGCCGAAGCGGGCGGCCGCGCCCAAAGGCGAGCCCGCCCACGATCACCCGCCGGCGCCGCGCGGCGGGATGCCGCTGTCCAGGCGCGAGTACCAGGTGCTCCAGCTCGTCGCCGAAGGCCTCGAGAACTCGGCGATCGCGAAACTGCTCTTCCTGTCCGTCGAGACGGTCCGGACCCACGTGAAGAGCATCCTGCGCAAGCTTTCCGCGCGTGACCGGACACACGCCGTGACGATCGCGTTCCGCGCCGGGATCCTGGTCGCCAGGGCCGAGGACGGCCACCTTCCGGTGATGCCCGACACATCCGCGATTCCGGGCCACCGCTGACCCTCGCTCCCAGGAAAAAGGCACCTTTTCGAGGATTTCCGATACTCGGAAGTGCGGATCTGCTTGCTCTGGTTACCCGCAGGTAATATCCTGAAGTTACCGGCGAGTAAGGCGAACATGTGCCCGGCCGGGGAGCCGAACACATTGGAGTGACGACATGGGCCACTACAAGAGCAACGTCCGAGACCTGGAGTTCAACCTCTTCGAGGTACTCGGCGTGCAGGAGCGCCTGGGCAAGGGTGTGCTCGCCGAATCCGACGAAGAGACCGCCCGAGGTGTGCTGTCCGAGCTGAACAAGCTCGCGACCGGCCCGCTCGCCGAGTCCTTCGCCGACGCCGACCGCAACCCGCCGGTCTACGACCCGAAGACCTTCAGCGTCACCATCCCCGAGTCCTTCAAGAAGAGCTACCGCCAGCTCGTCGACGGCGAGTGGTGGCGGCTCGGCCTCACCAACGACCTCGGCGGCTTCGGCCTGCCCCCGACCGTGCAGTGGGCCGCTTCCGAGCTGATCCTCGGCGCCAACGCCCCGCTGTTCATGTACATGGCGGGCCCGAACTTCGCGATGATCGTCGACAAGAACGGCACCGAAGAGCAGAAGCGCTGGGCCCGGATCATGATCGACCGGGGCTGGGGCGCCACCATGGTGCTCACCGAGCCGGACGCCGGTTCGGACGTCGGCGCCGGCCGCACCAAGGCGACCCAGCAGGAGGACGGCTCCTGGCACATCGACGGCGTGAAGCGGTTCATCACGTCGGGCGAGAACGACATGGTCGAAAACATCATGCACCTGGTGCTGGCCCGTCCCGAGGGCCCGGGCATCGAGACCAAGCCGGGCACCAAGGGCCTGTCGCTGTTCCTCGTCCCGAAGTTCCACTTCGACACCGAGACCGGTGAGCTGGGCGAGCGCAACGGCGCCTTCGTCACCAACATCGAGCACAAGATGGGCATCAAGGCCTCGACGACGTGCGAGCTGACCTTCGGCCAGCACGGCACCCCGGCCAAGGGCTGGCTGCTCGGCGAGGTGCACGACGGCATCGCGCAGATGTTCCAGGTCATCGAGTACGCCCGGATGATGGTCGGCACCAAGGCCATCGCGACGCTGTCGACGGGTTACCTCAACGCGCTCGAGTACGCCAAGGAGCGCGTCCAGGGCGCCGACCTGCCGAACATGCTGAACAAGGCCGCCCCGCGCGTCACCATCACGCACCACCCGGACGTCCGGCGCTCGCTGATGCTCCAGAAGGCGTACGCCGAGGGCCTCCGTGCGGTCTACCTGTACACGGCGTCGTTCCAGGACCAGCTGTGGACCGGCGAGGGCGACCAGAAGCTCGCGCACGGCGTCAACGACCTGCTGCTGCCGATCGTCAAGGGCGTCGGCTCCGAGCGCGCCACCGAGCAGCTCGTGCAGTCGCTGCAGACCCTGGGCGGGTCCGGCTTCCTGCAGGACTACCCGATCGAGCAGTACATCCGCGACGCGAAGATCGACTCGCTGTACGAGGGCACCACGGCGATCCAGTCGCTGGACTTCTTCTTCCGGAAGATCGTCCGCGACAAGGGCGCGTCGCTGGCCTACGTCGCCGGCGAGATCACGAAGTTCATCGAGTCCGAGGCGGGCAACGGCCGGCTCAAGAACGAGCGCGGGCTGCTCAAGCAGGCCCTCGAGGACACGCAGGGCATGCTCGGCTCGCTGATCGGCTACCTCACCGCGTCGCAGGAGGACCCGCAGAGCATCAACAAGGTCGGCCAGCACACGGTCCGCCTGCTGATGTCGGTCGGCGACCTGCTCATCGGCTGGCAGCTGCTCAAGCACGCCGAGGTCGCCCTCGCGAAGCTCGACGCGGGCGCGTCCACCAAGGACGTTCCGTTCTACGAGGGCAAGGTCGCCGTGGCCTCGTTCTTCGCGAAGCAGGTGCTGCCGGAGCTGACCGCCCGCCGCGCCATCGTGGAGGCCGCCGACAACGCGCTCATGGAGATCGACGAAGCCGCGTTCTGATCCAACGCGTTCCGCCGAAGGGCCCCTTCCCGACCCGGAAGGGGTCCTTCGGTGTTTCGGGGCCGGTTCGCCGGGGAATTCCGCCTCCGAGTTCGTGGGACCGAGTGGCCGGACCCGCGATCCATGGAGAGGAGAATGTGATGACTGTCGCCGGCATCGTCAGCGCCATCATCGTCGGGCTGATCATCGGCGTTCTGGGCCGGCTGGTCGCTCCCGGCAAGCAGAACATTCCGATCTGGCTGACCATCGTGATCGGTATCATCGCCGCCTTCATCGGCACCGCCATCGCGCGCGGTCTCGGGTACGCCGACACGAACGGCATCGACTGGCTGGAGATCCTCACCCAGGTCGTGCTGGCCGCCATCGGTGTCAGTATCGCCGCGGGCGCCTACGGCCGCCGTGGGGTAACCAGGTAACGCTTCAGGTCCCGGCCCGGCCGGTCCGCCTCCGGGCGGGCCGGCCGGGCCTTTTCGTGGCTACCGCGTGGTCGACGCGCGGGCGAGCGCGACGGCGAACCCGGCGCCGACCAGCAGTAGCGCCGCGGCCCACGTCATCGTCGTGGTGATGGCGTGCGCCGACGAACCGCCGGCCAGCGTCAGGAACAGGCTGCCGAACGTCGCCACCCCGATGACCTGGCCCAGCTGCAACGTCGTCGTGAGCAGCCCGCTGGCGTCCGCCGCACTCGCGAGCGGGACGTGCGTCAGCGCGTGGGCCATCAGGGACCCGAACGCCAGGCCCATGGACAGGCCGAACAGCAGGAGCGCGGCGAAGAACAGGGAGCCGCCCTTGCCGCCGTCTCGCAGGCTCAGGCCCAGCAATGCGTACGCGGCCGCTGAACCGACGTAACCGCACGGCGTCAGCGCCGCGTGGACGCGCTGGGGCAGCTTGTGCCAGAAGAAGCCGCACACACCGAAGACGACCCCGCCGGGGGCCATCGTCAGCCCGGCCGCCAGCGCCGTCTCCCCGAGACCGGCCTGCAAGTGCAACGCCACGCAGAAGAGGAAGCCGCCGTAGGACGCGACCCCGGTGGCCAGCGCGGTTAGTCCCGGTGCGACCCCACGGACCTTGAGGACGCCCAGGTTGACCAGCGGGTCGCGCACCCGGCGTTCCACGACCACGAACAGCACCGCCAGCAGCGCACCGGCCGCGAGCGAGACGAACGTCCACCTCGGCCAGCCGGTCTCGTGCCCGAGGACCAGCGGCAGGACGATGAGCACCACCGCGGGCACGGCGATCACCAGCCCGGCGAGGTCGAGCTGACGGCCCGCCTCGGCCGTACCGCCGGGCACCAGCTTGACGGCGAGCGCGGCCACGAGCACGCCGATCGGCACGTTCACCAGGAAGATCGGCCGCCAGCCCGCGTGGAACAGGTTCGCGCCGACGAGCACCCCGCCGAGCACCTGGCCGGACACGAACGCGACGGAAATGACCGCGGTGTACGCACTCAGCGCCTTGGCTCGTGCGGGCCCGGTGAACTGCGCCTGGATGACGCTGATGACCTGGGGCATCATGAGCGCCGCGCCGGCGCCCTGGGCGATCCGCGCGACGATCAGCGTCGTCGGGTCCGGCGCGAACCCGCACAGCAGCGAGCAGGCGGTGAAGGCGATCACCCCGGTGACGAACAGGCGCCGCCGCCCGTAGAGCTCGCCGAGCCGGGCGCCGGTGATCAGCAGCATCGCGTAGCCCACGGTGTAGCCGGAAACGACGAGCTGCAGCGCGGCGCCGGACGCGTGCAGGTCGGTGCGGATGTCGGTCATGGCGACGTTCACGACGGTGACGTCGAGCAGCGCCATGAACTGGCCGAGCAGCAGGACGGCCAGCATGAACCACGGCCGCGCGGCCCGGTCCGGGATGGCCGGGGCTTCGGTGGTCAGAGTCATGCTTCTGACCTTGGGGTTCTTCGTTTGTGTTCGGAGAGAGCCTGCTGATGCTGGTACCGGGAGCACCTGCTTGACCCGAAAATGTCGTACCCCTCGGGCACCATGGTCCGCATGACGTCAACGCAGGTCCACACGAGCCGCCGGGAGGAACTCGGCCAGTTCCTCAAGGCGTGCCGCGCACGGATCGGCCCCGAGGAAGTCGGGCTGCCGCCCGGCGTACGCCGTCGCACGAGCGGGTTGCGGCGGGAAGAGGTCGCGCTGCTCGCCGGCGTCGGCGTCACCTGGTACACCTGGCTGGAGCAGGGGCGGCCGATCAACGCGAGCGCCCAGGTGCTCGACGCCGTGGCACGCACGCTGCGGATGGACCACCCCGAGCGGGAGCACCTGTACCGGCTGGCGGAGCTGACGCCGTCGCGGTTGCCGTCGTCGGCCGAGGAGCTGCCGGAGGCGGTGCGCGAGGTGCTGCGCGCGCTCGATCCGCTGCCGGCCACGGTGGTCAACGGCCGGTTCGACGTCCTCGCGTCGAACGCGGCGCAGGAGGAGCTGTTCTGGGAGTGGCACAGCCTGCCGTGCCTGCACAAGAACCTGCTGTGGTGCTGCGTGACCGAGCCGAACGCGCGGCGGATGCTGCTGAACTACGACGAGGAGGTCCCGCACATGGTCGCGCGGATGCGTGCCGAGTACGGCAGGCACGTCGGCGACCCGGTGTGGGAAGAGGACATCCGGCGCCTGTCGGCGTTGTGCCCGGAGTTCGCCGAGCTGTGGGCGCGGCACGAAGTGGCGGAACCGCGGCCGCGGGTGCGGGAGTTCCAGCACCCGCGGGCAGGCAGGCTGAACTTCCGGCTGACCGAGCTGGCGGTGTCGGAGGTGCCGGGCCTGCGGATCCAGGTGTCCACTCCGGAAGACGCGTCGACGTGGGCGTTGCTGCCCCGGACTCGCTTGGAGGCGACATGACGTCACTGGACCTGAGCGATCAGGGGCTGACTTCGGTGCCTCCGGTGCCTCCCGGGGTCACCCGGCTCGACCTGTACAAGAACTCGATCTCGGTGGTGCCCGGGTCGCTGTGGTCGCTGACCGAGTTGCGCGTGCTGAACCTGGCGGCGAACCGGATTTCCTCACTGCCGCCGGGTATCTCGGCGCTGACGTCGCTGCACACGCTCGACCTGGCGCACAACCTGTTCGACTCGCTGCCGGACGAACTGGGCGACCTGGCCGGCCTCACCGAGTACCTGTACGTCAGCGACAACCGGCTGACGAAGTTCCCTTCTGCCTGGTGCCGGCTGGGAAAGCTGCGGTACCTGGGCTGCACGGACAACCGGCTCACGTCGCTTCCCCCGGACCTCTCGGGGTTCGTGGCGCTGCGCGAACTCCGGCTCTACCGCAACGAGCTGACCGCCCTGCCCGAGTCGATCGGCGCTCTCGGCGCGTTGCGGGAGCTGCACCTCCGCGGCAACCGGCTCACCGCGCTGCCGTCGTCGATCGGCTCGCTGAGTGAGCTGCGTCAGCTCGACCTGCGGGAGAACCAGTTGACGACGCTGCCCGCGTCACTGGCCCAGTTGTCCAAATTGGACAAACTGGATCTGCGGTGGAACAAGCACTTCCGCGAGCCGGCGTGGTTGCGCGACTTCGAGGAGGCGGGGTGCATGGTCCTTCGCTGACAACTCAACAGAGAACGGTCGGACGCGGACCGTAGGTCGCCGTGTGCGACGACCGCCGGACCTCGGCACCGCTCGTGAGGTCGTAGAGCACGCGCGTGTCGGTGACGCTGAAGCCGGCCGAACCGATCGACGTCTGGCACGCGCCCGAGCCACCGGCGCCGAACTGGATCGGCGGTGGGTCTCCGGGGGTCTGCGCGCCGGTCTGGCCTTCGACGCGGTAGTGCCGGGTGCCCCAGATCCGGACGGTGACGGAGTCCCCGGCCACGGTGGCCTGGATGGCGATGCCGGTCGGCGCGTCGTTGGTCAGCTTGAGCTCGACCGGGCTGCCGTCGGCGTTGACGGCCTTGGCGTCGCGGCCGACGGGGTAGCGGTCGAGGTAGTGGTCGTGTTCCAGGTGGCCGCCGTCGGCCAGGCCGGCGAGGTAGCCAGCGTTGTACAAAGTGGACGCCAGCTGCGAGACACCGCCGCCGACCACGTCCGGGCCGGTGCCGTCCTCGTCGACCGGGGCGGGCACGTAGCCGGTGCCGGCGGTGCGCGGGCCGGAGCGGCCGCCGAGGCTGAACGTCTCGCCGGGCTTGACGATCGTGCCGGACACGCGCGCGGCGAGCACCTGGTTGTTCGTCACGGCCGGGCCGGTCAGGCCGCTGGTGGTGAACTCGCCGATGACCTCCTTGATGCCGAGCGCGCCGGCGGCCTCGGTGGTCACGCTGGGCTTGGACGCGCTGTAGACGACCGGGAGATCGCGTCCGTCCGTCTTCTTGAGCACGTCGATCAGCGGGCGGAAGGTCTTCTCCCAGTCGACCTTCCTGGCGTCCTCGGACGGGTCGATGGCCGGCTGGTCGCCGGTGAAGACGATCTGCGCGTCCTTGCCGTCGGTCTCGGTGGTCGCGAGCTCGTCCTTGAGGGCGGCCTGCAGCTTGCCCTGGTCGATGCGGACCTCGACGGCCCCGCCCTCGACCGGCGCGAACTGGAAGGAGGACGCGATCGCGACGGGCTTCAGCGGCACGTCCTTGCCCTGTCCGTGCACGACGACGGGTTTCGCGACCGCGGGCGCGACGATCTGCTGGAAGGCGGCCTGCACGCCGGCCGCGGTGGCCCGCACCGGTGTGACGGCCATGGCCAGCTTGACCCCGCCGCGGTCCAGCCAGTGGTCGGTGACGGTGCGCACGGCACCGGCGAGATCGGCGAGCCGCTGGCCCTGCCGCGGCAGGATGGGGTAGGGCGTGACACCGCCGTCGCTGCCCGGGGTCGGCGCGAACCCGACCGAGCCTTCGGTGGCGGGGTGGTCGAGCTTGCCCTGGGCCAGCTCACGCAGGGTCTGGCTGACCTGGTTGGGATCGGTGCGGGTCGCGACACCGACCTCGCGGGTGGTGAAGAAGGACATGATCCGCGTGATGGGACTGAGCGGCTGGTGCCCGGCGAGCCCGAGGGTGTTGGGCCAGTCGAGGCTGAGCCCGGACTGCGAGGGCACGATTTCGGCCTGGATGTCACCACCGTGGATGACGACGGGCCGGATCAGCCGAGGTTCGAGCTCCTTGCGCAGCTTGGCTTCCGCCTCGGCATGGGTCAGCCCACCGACATCGACCCCGGCGACGGTGACCCCGCGCGGCACGTCTCCGGCGCTGACGACCAGGTCGACCGCATAGAGGATGACGAAGAGGCCGAGCGCGAGCCCGACGGCCATCATCACCCGGGCGACACCCCGGCGCAGCTTCGTCGCGGGAGTCTCCGGAGCCGGCGGTGGGGCGGGGGTCTCGAGGAGTTCGCCGAGCAGATCATCGGCGAAGAGGTCGGTGGTCGCCACGGCCGGATCCGCGACGGGCTTGGCCGCGAGCGGTGGGTCCGGCGAGACCTCCGGTTCCGCCGCGGGCCGGATCCGCGGCTGCCCGGCTTCGGCGAGGGGTTCGGTTACCGGGGACTCGGGCCCGGTCTCGGTGGGGTGCGCCGGCTCAGCCACCAGCAGCTCAGGCTCCGCCTCGGCAGCACCCACCGGCTCAGCCACCAACGGCTCGGGCTCCGCCTCGGCAGCACCCACCGGCTCAGCCACCAGCAGCTCAGGCTCCGCCTCGGCAGCACCCACCGGCTCAGCCACCAACGGCTCAGGCTCCGCCTCGGCAGCACCCACCGGCTCAGCCACCAACGGCTCA